>JANXYI010000322.1 GCA_025350085.1 Deltaproteobacteria bacterium | reverse complement strand
CGAGGTGTCGCGCCGCGGCAGCACACCGCTGGCCGTGGCCGATGGCAATGTGGTGCTGGGTCTGGTGGAGCTCAAGGACATCGTCAAGGCCGGCATCAAGGAGCGCTTTGGCGAGCTGCGCCGCATGGGCATCAAGACGGTGATGATCACCGGCGACAACAAGCTCACAGCCGCAGCCATTGCGGCCGAGGCCGGGGTGGACGACTTCCTGGCCGAGGCCAAGCCCGAGCAGAAGCTGGCGCTCATCCGCCAGATCCAGGCCGAGGGGCGGCTGGTGGCCATGACCGGCGACGGCACCAACGACGCCCCGGCCCTGGCCCAGGCCGACGTCGGCGTGGCCATGAACACCGGCACCCAGGCCGCCAAGGAGGCCGGGAACATGGTCGACCTGGACTCCAGCCCCACCAAGCTCATGGAGATCGTCTGCATCGGCAAACAGCTGCTCATGACCCGCGGCTCGCTGACCACCTTCAGCATCTCGAACGACATCGCCAAGTACTTCGCCATCGTGCCCGCGGCCTTCGTGGGCATGTACCCGGCCCTTGGCGCCCTGAACGTCATGGGTCTGGCCACGCCTGAGAGCGCGATTCTCTCGGCCGTGATCTTCAACGCGCTGATCATCGTGCTGCTCATCCCGCTGGCCCTGCGCGGTGTGGCCTACAAGCCCTCCGGGGCGGCCAAGGTCCTGCGCGACAACCTCGTCGTCTACGGCGGCGGCGGGCTGCTCGTGCCCTTTGTGGGCATCAAGCTCATCGACATGGCCCTGGTGGCCCTGCACCTGGCCTAAGGGAGGAAATACCCCATGCTCAAGGATATGCTCACCATTCTGGGACGCCAGCTGCGCCCGGCGTTTTCCGTGCTCGTCGTCCTGTCCGTGCTCACCGGGCTTGTCTACCCCGCGGCCATGACCCTGGCGGCCAAGGTCCTGTTTCCGCACCAGGCCGAGGGCAGCCTGCTCAGCGAAAATGGCAAGCCTGATGCGCGGATCATCGGTTCACGGCTCATCGGCCAGCCGTCGAGCGACCCCGGCCGCTTCTGGTCCCGGCCCTCGGCCACCTCGCCCCAGCCGTACAACGCCTCATCCAGCGGCGGCTCCAACCTGACCCCGGCGGGCGAGGCCCAGCTGAAAGCCGTGCGCGAGCGCGTGGAGGCCCTGCGCGCGGCCCATCAGATCGACGGCCCGGGCAACACCCGGCCCATCCCGGCAGACCTGGTGACCGCCTCGGCCTCTGGCCTGGACCCGCACATCAGCCCGGCGGCGGCGGTCTTCCAGGTCTCCCGCGTGGCCAGGGAGCGCGGGCTTAATGAGGACGTGCTGCGCCAGCTCGTGGCCCGGCACACGGAAGGGCGCCAGCTGGGTTTTTTGGGCGAGGAGCGGGTCAACGTGCTTGTGCTCAACCAGGCCCTTGATTCCCTGGCCGCAAAGGCGGACAATGCCCCGGCCAAGCACTAGGACGCCAAGGAGCCTCCATGGCCTCATGCGATGACAAGCGACCGGACCCGGACGCCCTGCTGACCCTGGCCTGCAAGGAGGAGCGGCGGCGCGTCCGGGGACGCTTGCGCGTCTTTCTTGGGGCCGCCCCTGGCGTGGGCAAGACCTATGCCATGCTCACCGAGGGCTACACCCAGCAGGCCGAAGGCCGCGACGTGCTGGCCGGCGTGGTCGAGACCCACGGCCGGGGCGAGACCGAGGCTCTCGTCGCAGGCATCGAGGTGCTGCCGCGCGCCCAGGTGGAGTACAAGGGCCACCAGTTGGAGGAGTTCGACCTGGACGGGGCCCTGGCCCGGCGGCCCGCGCTCATCCTCATGGACGAGCTGGCGCACACCAACGCACCCGGCTCGCGCCACGAGAAGCGCTGGCAGGACGTGCTGGAGCTGCTTGACCAGAACATCGACGTCTACACCACCCTGAACGTCCAGCACGTGGAGAGCCTCTCCGACGTGGTGGCGCAGATCACCGGCATCACCGTGCGCGAGACCGTGCCCGACTCCGTCCTGGAGGAGGCCGACGAACTGGTGCTGGTGGACCTGACCCCGGACGACCTCTTGAAGCGCCTGCGCGAGGGCAAGGTCTACGTGCCGCAGCAGGCCGAATGGGCGGCGCACAACTTCTTCCGCTCCGGCAACCTCTTCGCCCTGCGCGAGCTGGCCCTGCGCGTGGTGGCCGACCGGGTCAACACCGAGGTCCTGGTCTACCGCCAGGGCCAGGCCATCGAGGTCACCTGGCCCACCACCGGGCGCCTGCTCGTGTGCGTGGGGCCGAGCCCGACCTCGGCCCGGCTGGTGCGCGCCACCAAGCGCATGGCCGCGAGCCAGCACGCCCAGTGGATCGCCGCCTACGTTGAGACCCAGCCGCTCGACCCGGCGGACCCCAGGCGCAACCAGGTGGTGCAGAACCTGCAACTGGCCGAGCAACTGGGCGCGGAAGTGGTGACGCTCACGGGCCGCAGCGTGTCCGATGAGATCATCACGCTCGCGCGCTCGCGCAACGTGTCCAGCATCATCATCGGCAAGCCGCTCAGGCCGCGGCTCTGGGACGCGCTCATGGGCAGCCCGGTGGACGATCTCATCCGCAAGAGCGGCGAGATCGACGTGCAGGTCATCCGCGGCGACGACCGCAGCGAAGGCGGCGACGGTCCGAGGCACCAGGCCCCGCCCGCCCGGCCTTTGCCCGTGGACTGGACGGGCTATGCCGAGAGCGTGCTGGCCGTGGCCGCCTGCTCGGTCCTGTGCTTCGCCATGTACCCCTATTTCGAGCTGGCCAACCTGATCATGGTCTATCTGCTCGGCACCATGTTCACCGCCAGCCGCCGCGGCCAGGGCCCGGCCATCCTGTCCTCGGCCCTTGGCGTACTCTGCTTCGACGTCTTCTTCGTGCCCCCGCGCTTCAGCCTGGCCGTCACCGACACCCAGTACCTGCTCACCTTTGCCATCATGTTCCTGGTGGCCGTGGTGATAAGCCGCCTCACGGCGCACATCCGCCTTCAGGCCGAGGCCGCGCGCCGCCGCGAGGGGCGCACCCAGGTCATGCTGGCCTTAAGCCGTGAGCTGGCTGGCACACGCGGCACGGAGAAGCTGCTGCGCATCGCGCTCGCGCACATTTCGGAGCTCTTCGTCTGCACGGCCCTGGCGCTTCTGCCCGACGACGAGGGACGGCTCAAGGGCTTCATCGGCGACCGCGAGGCCTTCAACCTGAGCCACAAGGGCGAGAGCGTGGCCCAGTGGGTCTTTGCCAACGGCAAGGTGGCCGGGCTGGGCACGAGCACCCTGCCCACCAGCGGCGCGCTGTACGTGCCGCTCGTGGGCCTCAAGGACACCACGGGCGTGCTGGGGCTTAGGCCCACAACCCAGGGCGCGCTGTTCTCGCCGGAGCAGATGCACATGATCGAGACCCTGGCCCGGCAGGTGGCCCTGGCCCTTGAGGTGGAGCGCCTGGAGACCGAGAGCCTGCATGCCCAGATGGATGCCGAGACCGAGCGCCTCAAGACCTCGCTGCTCTCCTCCGTGACCCACGACCTGCAGACCCCGCTGGCGGCCATCATGGGCTCGGCGGACAGCCTGGTGCAGGTGGGCGACCGCCTGGAGCCGGGCCTGCGCCAGTCGCTCGCCGCCAACATCTTTGACGAGGCCGAGCGCCTGTCCCGGCTCATCGGCAACCTGCTGCGCATGACCAAGCTCGAATCCGGCACCCTCAAGCCCGACCTGCAGCTCCAATCCCTGGAGGAACCGCTGGGCGCGGCCCTGAACCTGCTGGAGAAGTTCCTGACGGACAGGGCCGTGGAGATGAGTGTTCCCGCGGACCTGCCCC
The DNA here is from genome assembly GCA_025350085.1 of Deltaproteobacteria bacterium. Lineage (GTDB taxonomy): Bacteria > Desulfobacterota > Desulfovibrionia > Desulfovibrionales > Desulfovibrionaceae > Humidesulfovibrio. Next base: position 9,428 of record JANXYI010000322.1, on the reverse strand, counting down.
TGCTGGAGCTCGACGGCGTGCTCATGGAGCAGCTCTTCCTGAACCTCCTGGAAAACGCCGTGAAGTACACGCCCGCGGGTTCGCCGGTGACCATCGAGGCCCGGGGCAGCCGGCACGAGGTGGAGCTGTCCGTGGCCGACCGCGGCCCGGGCCTGCGGCCCGAGGAGCTGGATAAGGTCTTTGATCTGTTTTATCAGGGCGGGCAGGACGAGGCGGCTGGCGGAACAGGAGCAGGGCGCAAGGGCTACGGCATCGGCCTGGCCATCTGCCGGGCCATCGTCCAGGTCCACGGCGGGCGCATCTGGGCCGAGAACCGCGCGGGCGGCGGGGCCCTGTTCCGCTTCACCCTGCCCGTGCCGGACAGGCGCAGGCAGGCCGCAGTGCGCGAGGCCGCGGAACAGGATGAACAATTCGAAGCCGAGAAGGAGCAGGGGCTGTGACAACGGACAAGGCGCTGGTGCTGGTCATCGAGGACGAGGCCCCCATCCGCCATTTTCTGCGCGCCTTTCTGGAGAGCCAGGGCTTCCGCTTCCTGGAGGCCCAGACCGGCGAGGAGGGCCTGGGCCTGGCCGCCTCGCACCAGCCCGACGTCATCCTGCTCGACCTCGGGCTGCCGGGCCTGGACGGGCTTGACGTCATCCGGCGCATCCGCCAGTGGACGCCGACGCCCATATTGGTGCTCTCGGCGCGCGGCAAGGAAAAGGACAAGATCGACGCCCTGGACGCCGGGGCCGACGACTATCTGACCAAGCCCTTTGGCGTGGGCGAGCTGGCGGCGCGCATGCGCGTGGCCCTGCGCCACACCAGCGGGGGCGCAACGGAAAAGCCTGAGCCCGTGTTCCGGGTGGGCGGGCTTGTCGTTGACCTGGCCGCGCGCCGGGTGCGCCTGGCCGGGGCCGAGGTGCACCTGACGCCCATCGAGTTCAAGCTGCTGGCGTATCTGGTGCGCCACGCGGGCAAGGTCGTCACCCACGGCCAGCTTTTGAAAGAGGTTTGGGGCAGCGCGCGCGGAGACCAGGCCCACTACCCGCGCATCTACGTGCACCAGCTGCGGCACAAGATCGAGCCTGACCCGGCCCGGCCGCGCTTCCTGCGCACCGAGACGGGCATCGGCTACCGGCTGGAGGAGGCCGACGCGCCGGGCCCTGATCCTGGCCCTGGCCCTGGCCCGGATCCTGGTGTAGACTCCAGCGGCAACAGCGCGCAACAGTCCGAGAAATGAGAGGGGAAGCATGGAAGCAATGAGCCTGACGAAACGCAACTGGCTCCTGGGGGCCCTGGCCGTGTTCCTGCTGCTGGCCGGACTGCTGGGCATCGCCTTCTGGTCCCAGCCCGGCAGCCTGAACTTTGAGAGCGTGTTCGGCCGCACGGTGCTGAAGGAGCGGCTGGTGGGCCAGATGCGCACCTCGCTCTTCGCCTCGGCCGAGGCGGAAAAGAGCGCCGTGCTGGCCGAGACCGACAACGCCTCCCTTGAGTATGCGGGCCAGGCGAGAGCCCAGGCGGACCGGGTGGCTGCGGCCTTGGTGGAGTTCAAGAAGCTGGCCCGCGGCGGGGAGGAAACCGGCCTCGTCCAGCAGTTCGAGGAGGCCTTTGCCGAGTACCGCAAGGTGGACGAGGAGGTGCTGGCCCTGGCCGTGCTGAACACGAACCTCAAGTCCAAGGCCCTGTCCCATGGCCAGGCCCTGGCCGCGGTGACGCATCTGGAAGAGGCCCTGGCCCCGTTTCTGGGCGCCAAGGGCAAGCCCGGCAAGGCCGGCGACACGGCCGCCCTGGCCCTGCGCGTCCTGGTCGAGACCCTGCGCATCCAGGCCCTGCACGGCCCGCACATCGAGGAGGTCTCGGACTCAGGGATGGACGAGCTGGAAAAGCGCATGAACCAGGCCGACAAGCAGGCCCGCTCAGCCCTGGCGGCCCTGGCGGCCCAGGCCGGTCAGGCCGCGCTCGCGCCCGCCCTGGCGGCCTATGAGGAGCACCACACGGTCACCCTGGAGGTGTTGCGGCTCTCGCGATTGAACACCAACGTGCGCTCGCTGGCCCTGTCCCTCGGCCGCAAGGTCAAGGTCCTGGCCGTGTGCGACGAGTCCTTGCAGGCGCTGGAGAACCTGATCCACGCGAACATGGCCAAGGCCACGCGCTAGGAGGCGGGCTGGCCGCGGCGTTCATCACGCTGCGGGCTTAGGCCTGGAGTATCTGGGGGGGCCGCAAGGCCCCCTTTGCATTGGTGGCAGCGGCCAGATTGCGAAGGCTGGACCAGAGGCTTTCCGAAAGGGGGGCATGGCCAGCACCCGGCGGACCTCTGCGGGTCCTGCATGGCGAGGGAACCCAAAAAAAACGGACCAGGAGCGTTGTCGCGCTTCCGGTCCGTTCCAAGGGTCTGCGTCTGGATGAAGAGATGGGCGCGGGTCTATTGAAATCCTGGCAGCGCCCGCGTCCGCCCCTACTTCTTGCGCCTGGGCTTGACCCCGGAGAAGCGCTTCACGTCGATGCCGTACTTCTTCACCTTGTAGTTGATGATGCGGTACGAGACGCGCAGGTCGCGCGCGCTCTGCAGCATGTTGCCGCGCGTCTTCTTGAGCGAATCAACCAGCAGCTCCTGCTCGAACTTGGCCACGGCCTCGCCAAAGGACAGGTTGATGCCCGTGGCTGAGCTGTCGGCCGTCTGGAGCGTGGGCGGCAGGTGGTAGGTGCGTATCACCTCTTCCTCGCACAGAAGCACGGCGCGCTCCACGCAGTTGCTCAGCTCGCGCACGTTGCCCGGCCAGTGGTACATGGTCAAAAGCTCGATGGCCGGGGTGCTGATGCGCTTGATGCTCTTGCCGTACTCCTTGGCAAAGGAGCCCAGGAAGTGCTCGGCCAGGGGCAGGATGTCCTCGCGCCGCTCGCGCAGGGCCGGGATGAACACCGGAAAGACGTTGATGCGGTAGAACAGGTCCTCGCGGAACAGGCCCTTGGTTAAGAGGTCCTCCAGGTTCTGGTGCGTGGCGCAGATGAGCCGCACGTCGACCGAGAGCGTCTGCTCCCCGCCCACGCGCTGGATCTCGCGCTCCTGGATGGCGCGCAGCACCTTGGCCTGGGCGTCGAGGGAGAGCTCGCCGATCTCGTCCAGGAACAGCGTGCCGCCGTGGGCCACCTCGAACAGGCCGCGCTTGGTCTGCACCGCGCCGGTGAAGGCGCCCTTCTGGTGGCCGAAGAGTTCGCTCTCCACCAGCTCCGAGGGCAGGGCCGCGCAGTTGAGCTTGATCAGCGGCTTGTCATGGCGCGGGCTGCCCTGGTGGATGGCCTCGGCCAAGAGCTCCTTGCCCGTGCCGGACTCGCCGCGCAGGAGCACCGTGGCCCGGCTGGGGGCCACCTGCCGGGCCTGGCGCAGCACCACGCGCATGCTCTTGCTGGCAGCCACGAAATCCTTGGGGGGTGCGGCGTCCTGGCCCGAGGGCACCATGCCCTGGGCCATGAGGTGCTTGTGCAGGGCCATCTCTTCCTGCAGCTGGGCCACCTGGTTGGCAATGAGGTCGGCCACCACCTGCAAAAATTCCAGCTGGCGTTCCAGGGACTGCTCGGACTGCACCGGCAGGTCGGCCGAGAGCGCGCCCAGGATCTCGCGTCCGCCGCGGCGCGAGGTGATCACGGGCACGGACAGGAAGGCCAGGCTTTCCAGCTCTTCCTGGCTGCGGCCAAAGGCCTTGTTCAGAAACTCGCTGTTCTCGGAGAGCCGGGGCACGATGACCGGCTTGCCGGTCTCGTAGACCTGGCCCACCACGCCCTTGCCCGGGGTGTAGGTGGCCGGGATGGACCGCGTGGGGCTGTGCGACAGGGACAGCCGCAGGTTCTCGCTCTCCGGGTCCATGATGGCCAGAAACACGCGGACATAGCCCATCTGCCGGGCCAGGACCTTGAGCAGGCCGCCCAGGCTCTCGTCCAGGGGCGAGCCCGGGGAGAGTTCCTTCAGGATGATCCTGAGCGAACCCAGCAGTCCTTCCGGACCGGAACAGAGCGCCTCGTTTTTCGGCATGGGGACGTCCTTTGAGCGTCGGCCTAGGCCGGGTGCTCGGCTCCCAGGGTGAGGGCCCGCAGGTTCACCTCGGCCACCTTGGGCTTCATGGTCGCGCGGATGGTCTCGGCCAGGACCTCGACGCCAAAGGGCAGGGCGCCCAGGCTGCACAGCGCGCCGAGCAGCGCGATGTTGCCGCTCTGCACGGCCCCGGCCTCCAGGCCCAGGCTGCGGCAGGGCAGGAAGCGGACCGAGCTGGCGCAGGCCGCCACCCTGGCCTTAATGGCCGCAAGGTCCGGGCAGGTGTCCTTGCCCGTGGCCACGGAGAGCGGGGCCAGATACTCGGTGCTGGAGAGCACCAGCCCGCCGGGCTTGAGATAGCCCAGTGCGCGCAGGGTCTCCAGGGGCTCGAAGCCGAGCAGGATGTCGGCCTCGCCCGGCCCGATCTTGGGGCTCTTGTACCCGATGAGCAAGGTGGACTCGACCACGCCGCCGCGCTGGGCCATGCCGTGGATCTCGCCCGAGGTCACGGGCAGGCCTGCTGCCACGGCCGCGCGGGCCAGCAGCGTGGTGGCCGTGAGCGTGCCCTGGCCGCCCACGCCGGTCATGAAAATGCGCAGCCGGGTCTTTTGCAGGGCGCTCATTTGCCTTCCCCCTTGCGGGCCTTGATGTTCGGGCAGAGCTGCAGACAGAGCATGCAGCCGGAGCAGAGCAGCGGGTCGATGGCCACTTTGCCGTTCTCCTTGTAGAAGGCCGGGCAGGCCAGGATGTCCAGGCACTCGCCGCACTCGCCCTTTTGGCCGCACTGCTTGGCCACGTAGGCCACCTGGGTGCGCTTCTGGCCATAGGCGCGCCGGGCAAAGAGCGGGCAGGGCTCCTCGGCGATGAGCACGCGCACGCCAGTCAGGCCCTTCAATTCCTCAATGGCCCCCAGCGTGGCCTTGTGGTTCAGCGGGTTGACCTTGCGCAGCTGCTCGATGCCCAGGCCGCGCACGAGCTTCTCGATGTCAACGCGCACCGGGTTGTCGCCCAGGTTGGTCTTGTCCACGCCGGGGTTGGGCTGGTGCCCGGTCATGGCCGTGGTGCGGTTGTCCAGGATGCACACGAGCAGGTTGTGGCGGTTGAACAGGGCGTTCACTAGGCCGGTGATGCCGGAGTGGAAGAAGGTGGAGTCGCCGATGAAGGCCACGACATCCTGCCCCGCTGCTTTTGCAGCTCCGGAACCTGCGGAAATGGAGGAGCCCATGCACAGCAGGAAGTCCGCGGCCTTGAGCGGCGGCAGGATGCCCAGGGTGTAGCAGCCGATGTCCGAGGAATAGACCGCGGCATCGCCGTAGACCTTGCGCACGGCCACGTAGGTGGCGCGGTGCGGGCAGCCCACGCAGAGGTTGGGCGGCCGGTTCGGAAGCGGGGCAGGCAGGGCCTCGGCCTGGCATCCGGGGGTTTCCTGGACAGGCAGGCCGAGGACGGCGCGCAGGGCCGCAGCCACCAGGCCCACGGAAAACTCCCCAAAGCGCGGCAGGGGGCCGGGCGTCTTGCCCAGGATCGTGAGCGACAGGCCGAGCCTTTGGGCCAGGGCGCGTATCTCGGTCTCCAGCACCGGCTCCAGCTCTTCGAGCACGAGCAGGGTGGACAGGCCGTCCATGAACGAGGCCAGCAGCTTTTCCGGCAGGGGGTAGGTGAAGCCCAGGTCCAGGACCTTGACCGTGCCGGTCAGGTCGGCCTCCAGCAGGGCGTCAGCCAGGTAGGCCCGGCTTATCCCCGAGGCCACCACGCCGACTTTCCCGGCGCCGGAGACAAGGTTGAAGGGCGAGGTGTCGGCCAGGCCGCGCAGCTTTTCCAGCATGTCGAGCAGGCGCAGGTGCATGGGCCGGGCAAAGGCCGGGATGGGCACGAAGCGCGAGGGATTCTTCTGGAAGCCTGCGGGCGCGGGCAGCACGACGGGCTCAGCCAGCGTCACCGGGCCGCGCAGATGGTTCACGCGGGTGGTGGTGCGCAAAAGCACCGGCGTACCCAGCTCGCGCGAGAGCGTGAGCGCAGCAACGGTCATGTCCTTGGCCTCCTGGGCCGTGGCCGGCTCCAGGCAGGGCAGCCCGGCCAGGCGGGCATAGATGCGGTTGTCCTGCTCGTTCTGGCTGGAGTGGCAGCCCGGGTCGTCGGCCGAGAGCAGTACGAAGCCGCCGGGCGTGCCGGTGTAGGCCAGGGTCATGAGCGGGTCCGCGGCCACGTTGACGCCGACATGCTTCATGGTCACGAGGGTCAGCGCCCCGGCCAGGGTCGCGCCGCCGCCGACCTCGAGCGCCACCTTCTCGTTCACGGAGTATTCAAAGGTGTAGGCGGCCTCGGGCGAGAGGCGGAAGAAGGTGTCCGGCACCTCGGAGGACGGGGTGCCGGGGTAGCAGCTGATGAACTGGATGCCGGCCTCGACGGCCCCGCGCACGATGGCCTCGTTGCCGAGAAGCAGGTGCGTCTGGCCGGGAGCGCCGGAAATCAGAGGGCTTGCCATGCAGCGGGTGTCCTTCTTGTTTATGGCTTGGGTGGGCTAGCTCTTGGCCTTGAGCTGGTTGGCCTTGAATTCGAAGAAGGGCTTGCCCGGGCCTTCGGCCTTGGCGGCCAGCTCGGTGTAGGCCTCCAGGGCGACCTTGGCGTCCCCGGCCTGCTCCGCGGCCACGGCGATCTGCCGGGTGAGCGGCACGGCGTAGGCCTCGGGCGACTTGGCCTTGAGGGCCTGAAGCAGGGCCAGGGCCTCGGCGGCCTTGCCCGCCAGGAGCAGGCTCCGGGAGTGGCCGATGCCCGCGATGATCTTCATGTCCGGGGAGGAGGAGCCTTCCAGCTCGGTCCAGGCCTGGGCAGCCTTGTCGAACTGCCCGGCAACCATGGACGCCGCGGCCAGTTCCAGCAGCACCGTGGGGCGCAGGGAGCCTGGCGCGTCCTTGAGGAAGGCCTCCAGGGCGGCCACCCGGGTCTTGACGTCGGTCTTCTCGATGAGGATGACGCCCAGCGCGTCGGCGGCCTTGGCTGCCTGGCGCTCGCGCCAGTGGTTCACCCCGGAGTACACGGCCACGGCCAGGATGAGCACGCCGCAGCCCACGGCGATGGGCTTCAGGTTGTCCACCAGGAATTCGTACAGCCGCTGCGAGGTGTCGGGCACGGCCTTCTTGATCTGCTCCAGCTGCTCGGCCACGCCGGGCCCGACCGAGGTGTTGACCTGGGTGTTGGCCGGGGCCTTGTCTTTGTTCTCGTCCATGGGGGAATCTCCTTACAAGGCGCAACTGCTTGCAGCCGTGGTCGTCCCGGCCGCATCCGCGTTCGGGCCAAGATTGTTTACGCAAAAATGTCAAACAGGTCAAAGGGGAAGATACCCTGGGCCTGCAATATTTGTCTTGAATTCCAACGCACTGGGAAATCAGCGTGCAGGGGTCCCCATTTGTGCGCCGGGCAGGGATTCCTGCCAGCGTTGACTTGGGGCCGCTGCCGGGGTAGCCCAAAGTGGCTGGCCACGGCACTGTTTGCCCGGCCCGGAGCCTGCGGCCAGGCCAAGATGGCCCAGCCAGAGCGACAGCCCAGCCAGAAAGGAGAACGCCCATGACCATCGCCGTCCAGATGCGCACCATCGCCAAGGACGCCAAGGCCGCCTCGCGAAAATTGGCCGCGGCCGAGGGCAGCGCCCGCCAGCAGGCCCTTTTGAACATCGCCGAGCTGCTCGGGAAGAGCGCGAGCGCCATCTTTAGCGCCAACAAGAAGGACCTCGACGCCGCGCGCAAGGCCGGGCTGGACAGCGCCAAGCTCGACCGCCTGACCATCAGCCAGGGCGTGCTTGATTCCATGATCCAGGGATGCCGCGAGGTGGCGGCCCAGAGCGACCCCGTGGGCGAGATCGAGGGCATGAAGAAGCGGCCCAACGGCATGTTGGTCGGCCGCATGCGCGTGCCGCTGGGCGTGGTGGCCATGATCTTCGAGTCGAGGCCCAACGCTGCGGTGGACGCGGCCGTGCTCTGCATCAAGAGCGGCAACGCGGCCATCCTGCGCGGCGGCAGCGAGGCCTTCCACTCCATCCAGGCCCTGACCAAGGTCGTGCATAAGGCCCTGGAGCAGGCCGGGCTGCCCAAGGGCTGCATCCAGGTGCCGCCCACCGCAGACCGCGAGGCCGTCTCCGCGCTTTTGAAGCTCGACGAGTTCATCGACGTGGTCATCCCGCGCGGCGGCGAGGGCCTTATCCGCGCCGTGGTCGAGCAGGCCTCCATGCCCGTGCTCAAGCACTACAAGGGCGTGTGCCACACCTTTGTGGATGCCAGCGCCGACCTCGCGCGCGGGGTCACCATCGTCCACAACGCCAAGGTCCAGCGCCCAGGCACCTGCAACGCGCTGGAGTGCCTGCTGGTGCACCAATCCGTGGCCAGGAAGTTCCTGCCCCAGGTGGCCAAGAAGCTCGGCGCGGCCGGGGTGCAGTTCCGCTGCTGCCCGGTCTCCCTGCCCTTGATGGGCCCCAATGCCAAGGCCGCCACCAAGGCCGACTGGGGCTTCGAGTTCCAGGGCCTGACCCTGGCCGTGAAGGTGGTGGCCGATCTGGACGAGGCCCTGGAGCACATCGCGGCGTACGGCTCCAACCACACCGAGGCCATCCTGACCGAGAGCCACGCCAACGCCATGCGCTTCACCCGCGAGGCCGACGCCAGCATGGTCGCGGTGAACGCCTCCACGCGCCTGAACGACGGCGGCGAGCTGGGCCTGGGGGCCGAGGTCGGCATCTCCACCACCAAGCTGCACGCCTACGGTCCCATGGGCGTGCGCGAGCTCACCAGCGCCAAGTTCGTGGTCCTGGGCCAGGGCCAGATACGGGAGTAGGGCCGGAAAGAACCGGCGTTCCGCGCCCTCGGCTCCTGCCCGGCCGACGGCTTCTGCGCATCGCGGGCATTGTAGACAAGGGGACACGCACGCATCATGACCAAGATCGGAATCCTGGGGGGCAGTTTCAACCCCATTCACGCCGGACACATGCGCATGGCCGTGGAGGCGCGCGAGGCCGCAGGGCTGGAGCGTGTGCTGCTCGTGCCTGCGGGCGAGCCGCCGCACAAGTCGAGTGAGGGCATGCTGCCCTTTGCCCACCGCCTGCGCCTGGTGGAGCTGGCCGTGCGCGGGGTGCCCGGCCTCTCGGCCAGCGGGGTCGAGGGCTCGCGGCCCGGCCCCTCCTACACCGTGGACACCCTCACCGCCCTGCGCGAGAAGATGCCCGAGGACGAGCTCCATTTCATCATGGGCAGCGAGTCCTTCCTGGCCCTGCCGAACTGGAAGCGCGGGCTGGAGATTCCGCACCTCTGCTCGCTCTGCGTGGTGCTGCGCCGGGGCGTGGACTTCGCGGCGCTCACCGCCTTTGCCGAGACCCACTGGCCCGGCATGGAGCGCCTGGGGCCCGGCCGACTGCGCTTCGCCTCGGGCACGA
>JANXYI010000319.1 GCA_025350085.1 Deltaproteobacteria bacterium | reverse complement strand
GGCCAGGAAATCGCGCTGGCGCTCGGTCTCGATGCCCTCGGCGACCACGTCCAGGCCCAGGTTGTGGGCCAGGCTGACGATGGTGCGCACGATGACCAGATTCTCGAAGGCGTCCATGTCCGAGACGAAGCTGCGGTCGACCTTCAGGGTATTGATGGGGAAACGCTGGAGATAGGCCAGCGACGAGTAGCCGGTGCCGAAGTCGTCGATGCTGACCTTGGCGCCCATCTCGCGCAGGCCGCGCAGCTTGTGCACCACGCTCTCGGGGTTCTGCATCACCAGGGTCTCGGTGATCTCGATCTTGAGCCGCGCGGGATCAAGGCCTGTCTCGTCGAGCACCCGGGCCAGGTAGCGCACCAGGTCCGGCTGGGCAAACTGCTTGGCCGAGAGGTTCACGGCGATGCTGAAGTTCCTGGGCAGGGAGAATTTGCCCTCCCAGCTGGCGGCCTGGCGGCAGGCCTGGGTGAGCGCCCAGGCGCCGATGGGCACGATGAGCCCGGTCTGCTCGGCGTGGGGGATAAAGTCATTGGGCGGCACCAGCCGGTCGCCCACCTGCCAGCGGATGAGGGCCTCGAACCCGGCCAGGGTGTTGCCCGCCAGGTTGAAGATGGGCTGGTAGTGCAGGCGGAACTGCTCGCGCTCCAGCGCGTGGTGCAGGCTCTGGTTCACGGTCAGCGCGTACTGGGCGCGCTTGCGCATGGCCCACTTGAAGACCTTGACCTTGCCGCCGCCAAGCGCGCGCGCTTGCTCCATGGCCAGCCCCGCGTCCTGCAGGAGCTCCTCGGGCTGGGCGTAGTCGGCCGGGCCCAGCACCACGCCCACGCTGGCCGTGAAGTGCAGCTGATGTCCGTTCATCTCCAGGGGCCGGGCCAGCTCCTGCCCGATGCGCCGGGCCACGCGCAGTGCCTCACCAGGGTTTTTCAGTTCCTCCAGGATCAGCCCGAACTCGTCCGGGCCGCATCTCGCCACGGTGTCCAGGCCTCGCGCCACGCCCTGGATGCGCTCGGCCACGCTGCGCAGCACCTGGTCGCCAGCGGCGTAGCCCAGGCTGCTGTTGATGGGCTTGAAGCGGTCCAGGTCAAGGAAGAGCACGGCATACAGGTAGTTGAGCCTGCGCCGTGAGCGCTCCATGGCCTGGTCCAGGCGGTTCAAGAACAGGGCGCGGTTGGCCAGGCCGGTGAGCGGGTCCTGGAAGGTGCGCTCGTGCAGTGTCTCCTCGGCCTTGCGCCGGGCGGTGATGTCCTCGGTGACCAGGGCCACCAGCTGCGGCCCGGGCACATAGGCCGAGACGCGCAGCCAGCGTTTCAGGTCGGCCATGTAGCCTTCCAGCTGGCCGGGCTGCCCGGAACGCGCCACCTGCTCCATGAAGTCGCGCCAGTAGCCCTCGACGTTCGGCAGCACCGTGACCAGGGGCTTGTTCAGCAGGGCCTCGCGCGGGCGCTCGAAGATCTGCTCCATGGCCGCGTTGAGTTCCACGAAGCGCCACTGGTCCAGGCGCGTCGGGGTCCCGCAGCCCTCGCAGGAGAGCAGGGCAAAGCCGTTGAACATGGAGGTGAACAGGTTCTGGAAGCGGGCGCGGCTGTCCGTCAGGGCCAGGGCCGAGGTCTTGAGCTCGGCCACGGTCTGTTCCAGGGCCTCGCCCGCGCGCTGGAGGGCCAGGCGCTGGCGGTGCATCTCCACGAAGACCTGGACCTTGCTTTTCAGGATGTCGTGTTCAAAGGGCTTGATGAGGTAGTCCACGGCGCCGGTCTCGTAGCCCTTGAAGACGTGGCGCTGCTCTTTGCTGATGGCCGTGACGAAGATGATCGGGATGTGCCGGGTGGCTTCGTCCGCGCGGATGCGCTCGGCCGTGGTGAACCCGTCCAGGCCGGGCATCATCACGTCCATGAGGATGAGCGCGAAGTCGTGCTTGGCCAGAAGCTTCAGGGCGTCGTAGCCGCTGCGGGCAGTGACAACGTTGATCCCCTGGCGGCGGAGCAGGCCGGAGAGCAGGAGCAGGTTCACCTGCTCGTCGTCCACCGCAAGGATGTCCACGGTGTCCGGGATGGTCTCCGCCTTGCCCATGTGCGCTCCTTAGAATGCCCCGCCAGAAGGCCCGGCGGGTAAGACTCAGTCTTTTTTGATACCCAATGATCGTTCGGATGTACAGCCCCCCCCAACCGCGGTGAGCGTTCACTCACACACATTTTCGTTGTCTGGCGCGCATCATTGAAGTATACGTATTTTGCCGGAGAGGAAATCTTTCCGCTCCCGGCCCTGGAGGTTCCCGCACCATGACCGACGCCCCGGCACAAGCCCCCAGCGCCGCGACCTGCACAGCCATCGAGAAGGTCCTGGCGGACGAACAGATCGCCATCTTCTTCCAGCCTGTGGTCAGCGTACGCGGCAAGGCCATCCTGGGCTTCGAGGCTTTCTCGCGCAGCATCGGCGGCGAGGGCGCCCGCCTGGACGCCCACGACCTCTTTGCCCAGCCCTGGGACCCCTCCCTGCGCCTGCGCCTGTGCCGCCTGTGCCGCCGCAAGGCCCTGGAGGCCTTCCGACCCATCGCCGAACGCCACCCGCAGATGATGCTCTTCCTCAACGTGGACGGGGTGGGCGTGGCCGCGGCGGAGAAGCCCGGGCATCTCGCCACCATCTGCGAGTCCATGGGTCTTTCCGGACGGCGCGTGGCCATCGAGCTGGAGCGGCCCGGCCTGGGCAGCCCGGAGGTCGCCCGCTTCGCGCAGTTCTACCGCGACCGCGGGTTCAAGCTGTCCATCGACGCCATGGACGGGCTCTCCGCCCCCACCGAGGAGATCCACGTCCTTAAGCCCGACTACATCAAGATCGACCGGCCTTCGTACACCGATGTCGCGGGCAAGGAGTTCAAGCGCGACATGGTGGCCGCCCTGTGCCGCCTGGCTGAGCGCATGGGCGGTGTGGTGGTGGCCAAGAACGTGGAGAGCGAGGAGGAGGCCGCGCGGCTGCTGGAATGGGGCGTGAACCTCCAGCAGGGCTACTTCTACACCAAGGACAAGGATTCCCAGGAAAAAGACCCCATCAAGGCCTTCCTCATCAAGGTCGAAGAGGTCAACCGCAAGTACCGCGAGTACGCCCAGACCGAGGTGGCGACCAAGCGCAGGCGCTTCGAGGACTTTCAGAAGACCCTGCGCAAGGTGGCTGGCAAGATGGGCGAGAGCATCGCCCACGACTTTGCCGCCGTGGCCGAACGCTTCGCCAATAGCGAGGAGAGCGTGCTCTGCGTCTATGTCCTGGACGACAATGGCGTGCAGCTGACCCCGCGCTGCTTCAAGCACAGCCTGGTGGCCGAAGACCAGCTCCTCGGCCCGGAGCGCGTCAAAGGCGCGGACATGGGCATCCGCGACGACGTGGTGCACCTGAAGAGCGGCTTTGACAAGTACGTCTCGCCGCGGTTCATCTCGGCCCACGCCCGGGTGAGCGCCTGCACCATCAGCGCGCGCTTCTACAACCGCGAGAACGTGCCCTTCATCCTCTGCCTGGAGTTTCTCTGCGAGTAGGGCCGCTGCCCGCTAGCGGTCAATCCCGGACCCCAGGCTCCGCCAGCCCCAGCGCCGCACGCACACTGGCGATGCCCCGGGCCTCCACGAAACGCGCCGTGCGCTGGCACTTTTTCGCCTGCTCGCGGTAGTGCTCCAGCACCCGGCCCACCAGCTCCAGGGCCTGGTCCGCGTCAAGCCCCGCAGCCAGCTCGTCGCCCATACGCGGCCGGCCGCCCGCATTGCCGCCAAAGACAACCGTCCAGCCGTTCTTGCGGCCCACCAGCCCGATGTCGCGCACGTAGGACTCCCCGCAGCACATGGGGCAGCCGGACACGCCCACCTTGACCTTGGCCGGGAGATCCAGCCCGGAAAACAGCTCCTCCAACCACGCGCCAAGCCCCAGCGAATCCTGTTGGCCATAGCCGCAGGCCGCTGTGCCCGGACAGGCCTGCACATAGTGCACGCCGTGCTTCACCGCCCGGCCCTCGCCCATGCCAAGGTCCGCCCAGACGCCCGGCACGTCCCCGGCCTTGATGCCCACCAGCGCGATGCGCTGGCCCGAGGTCAGCTTGGCAATGGGAATCTCATAGGTGCGGATCGCCCGCGCCAAGGCCTCCAGCTGGTCCGCCGTGATGACCCCGGACGGCAGCCTGGGCACAATGGCGTACGAGTCGGCCCCGCGCTGCGGGATGGCGCCGCTCGGCACCGGCGGGCCGGAATTCTTCTTCGTGATGGGGCTCATGGTCATGGTCCTCCTGAAGGGGTGGCGCGGCAATGCCCCGCGTTCGGTGACAGTACTACCCGCGGGCAGGGCGCAGCGCCTTGACTTGCGTCAGGTTCAGCGCAGAGGAAGAGGCCTCCGGCGGCCAAGACGAGAGGCGGGAAGGTGCCTCCGGCGGCCGGGGGGCATGATGCCCCCCGGACCC
>JANXYI010000290.1 GCA_025350085.1 Deltaproteobacteria bacterium | reverse complement strand
TGAACAGCGGCGACTTTCCGCCCACGGTGTCCAGGCCATAGGCCTGCACCACCGCGGGGTGGACGTCGAGGCAGCCGACCCGGAACGGCTCGGCCCTGGCCTCGGCCGCGAGCTCCTTCAGGGCATGATGCCGCTCAAAAGAGGCCTGGGGCACGAAATTCCCGGCAGCCATGTACTGCTGGCGCCCCATCATGCCCAGGCCAGCCAGCCCCAGGGCAAGCACAGAGAGCAGAACCCCCTGCCGGAAAAGCGTCCTCTGGTCCGGCCGCGACAGTTGGAACAGGGCAGCCGTGGCCAGAACCAGAAGCAGTCCGCTCAGCACTGCATATTCGCCCTTGCGCAGAAAGCAGGCCATGATTGCCAGGGCCAGGCAGAGGCGCCCGGAGCCGGGCTCGCGGCGCAGGGCGTCAAAGCCCAGGCCAGCCACGAGAAACGAGGCGCAGCCCGCCAGCATGGTGAACAGGAACAGGTCCATCTTGACCACAAAGGTGTTGGCCAGGAAATTCTTCATGTCCGAGCCGAAGATGCAGGCCACCAGCAGGGGGACGAACACCAGGAGCAGGGCCACCTGGCCGGTCCTGTTTTTCCGCAGGAGGTATATGCTGGGCAAAAGCAGGGGGAAGACCATCAGCTCCACCAGCCGCCCCTTGAAAGCCTTGGCCAGGCTGGCCAGGGCCGCCAGCGCCGTGACCTCGGGGAAATTCCAGTCGCGCTGGGCAAAGGGGATGTACTGGTACAGGCTGACGATGCTCGGGACAAAGAGCAGCACGTAGCCGGTCCAGACCACGAAGACGGCCAGCACCTGGCGCGCGAAATCAGGCCTGCGGCGCCCCAGGAACAGGACAAGGGCCAGATGGAAGATGGGGAAGTGCGGCAGGGTCAGCACCGGGAAGGAAAGGAGCGCGAGCAGAAAGAGTCCCAGGCAGCGGAATAGCCGGGCTTTTCGGCCCAGGTGAGTGTCAAAGGCCTCCAGGGTCCACACCGCAAAGGCGGGAAAGGCGTACCCGAAGACGATGTGGATGTTGCCGTTGATGAACGCAAGGGCGGACAGCGCCCCGCAGAGCAGGGAGGCCTGACGCGAGAGTCCGGCCAGCTGCCGCAGGAGCCGGGTCATGCCCCAGCCGGCCAGGGCCATCTGGCCGACGTTCCAGAGCAGGGAAAGCAGCCAGTAGGGCATCAGCGCCGCGAGCAGGACCGCCGGGTGGTACGGGGGGTGCTGGCCCACAAAGGCCGGAACGCCGCCGCCGTGGAAGGGATACCAGCTGAAGGGGCCGTACTCTGCCATGAGCCGGAAGAGATTCTGGAAATGGCTGAAATGGACCTCGATGGTGTCGTAGAAGTCCACAAACCCGTAGGGTCCGAGCAGCTGATCCAGGTGCGTGACCACGGCCAGCCCCAGAAAGAGCATGGCGCAGGGCAAGGCCAGGGGTTCCCCTAAGACTGCACCCGCTGTGTCGGCTTTGGTCCGTGCGTCCACGCTCACCCTTTCAGCCCGTCAGGGCCTGCCCGTCATGCTTGCCGGACACCTGCGGGAAGCTGCTGCCTCAGCGCCACCAGAGCTTTTCGCGGAAGAACTGGAAGAAGTAGGCCAAGCCCCAGCGGATGATCTGGAGCTTGCGCTCCCCGCCAATGCGCGCTGGCTCATCGCCGGGGATTTCCGTGATCCTCAGCCTGCGCTTGGCCGCACGCACGGAAAGCAGCGGCTCCCAGCTGATCTTGGTAAAGAAAAGCTTCTCCGGCGTCCGGTAGGCCCCCTCGTCCATGAGGTCGAGATCATAAACCATCTGCTTCTTGTAGGCCCGGTAGATGACCATGGCGTCGGTGTAGTTGCCGCCGTGCAGGAGGTTGACGGTCTTGGTGAACAGCCAGTTGCCAAAGGCGGTGATGGGGTCGTCGTCATCGCTCTTGGCGTCGCCCAGGTAGCGGGAGGCGATAACCATATCAAAGCCCTCGCGCATCTTGTCCAGCAAAACCGGGATCAGCTCGGGCACGGAATTGCCGTCCGGGCTGAAGGTCAGCAGCACATCACCCTGCACCAGGGGCATGACCTCGCAATAGGCATGGCGGAAGCCTTTCTTCTGCTGCACGTAGACCTCATAGCCCTGCTCGCGGGACCACTCGATGGTGCCGTCCCTGGACCCGCCGTCCACAACGATGATCTGGTCGACCCAATCCCGATTGATCTTGGGCATGATGGCCTTCATGCCCTCGATCTCATTCAGCGTCATGACCAGAAGCGTGGTCTTCATGCCGTGCTCTCTCTCCCTTGAGGTGGTGCAGCCCTGACGGGCGAGCGGAGCCTATATGACGGCGTACCTTCTGTCCAATGACTTCTGGGTCATGGCCTGGATGTGGCGCATGGTCGCCTCCCCGAACTTTCTGCGGATCATGTCCAGGTAGCGCGGGTTCTTGTGGTAGGCGTCAAAGGCGTAGTCGCGGAAGGAGAGCACCTGGCCGCCGGACAGGTACTTGGTGGGCAGGGGCAGGCAGTCGGGCGCATACTGCGAGAAGCCGTTCCAGGTGGCAGGCAGGGGCGCGCCCGCGGCCACCGCGTCGTCTTGGAATCCCCTGTACGCGAGGGCTCTTTCCGGCGCAAAGCCGCCGGGAGGAGCCCTTCGCTTTGGGTGGCCAGGGAAGAAAGAGCCTTGTTGCGAGCGAAAGCTCGTGACCGACCCTTCGGCTGAGGATGGGGTTTCCAAGGAGCCAATGAACCCGAAGGGGATCCTTGGCCGCCGAGGCTCTTCTCCCCGCGCATTGACACGGCTTTGCCCGCTGACTATGCACCTGATGAGCCGCACGGCTGGCAGAACTGCTGCGCACGCCAAAGGCGCCGCAATAGCTCACGGACTATTGGCAACCTCCTCACCACTGGAGCAGACATGGATTTGTGCGGAAAGAAAGTTCTCGTCACCGGGGCGGACGGCTTCATCGGCTCGCATTTGGTGGAGCACCTAGTCCGCCTCGGCATCGACGTGCGCGCCTTTGTCCTCTACAATTCCTTCAACTCCTGGGGCTGGCTGGACCACGGCGCGCCGGAGCTGCGCAACAGCCTGGACGTCTTCGCGGGCGACATCCGCGATCCCCACGGGGTGGCCCAGGCGGCCCGCGGCTGCGACGTGATCCTGCACCTAGCCGCACTCATCGCCATCCCCTATTCCTACCACTCGCCCGACGCCTACGTGGACACCAACGTGCGCGGCACGCTCAACGTGCTCCAGGCCGCCCGCAACCTGGGGCTTGAGCGCGTGGTGCACACCTCCACCAGCGAGGTCTACGGCACGGCGCGCTTTGTGCCCATCACCGAGGACCACCCGCTACAGGGCCAGTCGCCGTACTCGGCCACCAAGATCGGCGCGGACCAGATGGCGCTGTCCTTCTTCGCCTCCTTCGAGACCCCGGTGACCGTCATCCGGCCCTTCAACACCTACGGCCCGCGCCAGTCGGCCCGGGCGGTGATCCCCACGGTCATCACCCAGATCGCCAACGGCGCGCGCCAGATCAAGCTCGGGGCGCTCAGCCCCACCCGCGACTTCAACTTCATCACCGACACGGTGCGCGGCTTTGTGGCCGTAGCCGAGGCCGACGCCGCCGTGGGCGAGGTGGTCAACGTGGGCAGCGGCTTTGAGGTCAGCATCGGCGACACGGCGCAGCTCATCGCCGAGGTCATGGGCGCGGACATCGAGATCGTCTGCGACGCCAAGCGCCTGCGCCCGGAGAAGAGCGAGGTGGAGCGCCTGTTCGCGGGCAACGAGAAGGCCGCCCGGCTCTGCGGCTGGGCCCCGGAGTACGGCGGCCTGGACGGGTTCCGCCGCGGCCTGGCCGAGACGGCGCGCTGGTTCACCCAGGGCGACAACCTGAAGGCCTACAAGGCCGACCGCTACAACATCTAGGTGCGCACCATGCAGGGCACGGAACTCAAACGCGTTGTGGTCACCGGGGCCGCGGGCTTCCTGGGGCGGCTGGTGGCCGCGCGCCTGGTTGCGCGCGGGGTGCGCGTGTTGGGTGTGGACCTGGCCCCCCTGCCGGAAGGGGCCCAAGGCGCCTGGGGGCACCTGGCCTTGCCGCTGGACCAGGCCGCCGTGGCCTGCCAAGACTTTCTGGCCCAGGCCCCGGCTAGGGGCGCGGCCCTGCTGCATCTGGCCGGGCTGGCCGACGCCGCGGCCTGCACGGCAGACCCGGCCCGGGCCTTTGCCCTGAACGTGGGGCTGGTGGAGCAGGCCCTGGCCATCTGCCGCAGGGCCCGCGGCCCAGCAGAACACGGTGCGGCCTTCGTGCTGCCCTCCACGGGGCTGGTGTATGGCCCGGGCGTTGACACCGGCCTTCCCCTGGGCGAGGACACGCCCACCCGGCCCTGGGGGCTCTATGCAGGCACCAAGCTAGCCGCCGAGGCGCTCGTCCTGGCCCACGCGGCCGAGCAGGGGCTGCCCGTGGCCGTGGCCCGGCTGTCCAACGTGTACGGCGCGGGCGGCGGGGTGAACACCGTGGTGGGGCACATCCTGGCCCAGGCCCAGGCGGGCGGCCCTGTGGCCGTGCGCGACGAGCGCCCGGTGCGCGACTTTCTGCACGCCCACGACGCTGCCGAGGGGCTCATCCGGCTGGCCCAGGCGGCCCTGGCCCAGGGACCGGGCGCAGGGATCGTGGCCAACCTCTCCACCGCCGTGGGCACCTCCGTGGCCCAGGTGGTTGACATGGCCTGCGAATTGTTCCACGTCTCTCGCGGCACGGGCAGCACGGCCACAGGGCTGCAGCCGCTGCCCCTGGTCCTCGACAACGCGAAGCTTGCGCGCAGCACCGGCTGGAAGCCCGGCATCCCCTTGCGGGAAGGCCTGGCCCTTCCGGCCACAACACCACACACCACATGACCCCCAAACGAAAGATCGCCATCTTCACCGGCAACCGCGCCGAATACGGGCTGCAGTTCCCCATCATCAAGGCCGTGGCCGCGCACCCGGGCCTGGAATACTTCCTCCTGGCCGGGGGCGCGCACCTGCAGGAGGACTTCGGCTCAACCCGCCACGAGATCGAGCAGGACGGCTTCACCATCCACGCCGAGGTGCGCATGGACATGGAGCAAGACACCCTGTTCGCCACGGCCCAGGCCATCGGCTCAGGCATCCTGTCCCTCTCGCGGGCCCTGGACGAACTGCGCCCCGACTTCCTGGTGGTCTACGCCGACCGTTTCGAGGGCCTGGCCGCGGTCATCACCGGCACGCAGATGAACATCCCCACCGCGCACATCGAGGGCGGGGACATCACCGAGGGCGGCGCCCTGGACGATTCCGTGCGCCACGCCATGACCAAGCTGGCGCACCTGCACTTCACCACCAACGAGGAGGCCGCGGAGCGCGTACGCCGCCTCGGCGAGGAACCCTGGCGCGTGCACAACGTCGGTTTCCCGGCGCTGGACCTCATCGCTGATGGCCGCTATGCCAGGGCCGACGAGGTCGCCAGCCGCCTGGGCCTGGACATGGCCCGGCCAGTGGTCATCTTCACCCAGCACTCCGTGACCACCGAATTCGAGGACGCAGCAAGCCAGGTGCGCCCGGCCCTTTCCGCCCTGCGCACGCTGGCGGGCAGGGGCGTGCAAGTCATCCTGACCTACCCGAACAACGACGCCGGGGGCCGGGCCATCATTGCCGAGCTGGAGCAGCTAGCCGGCACACCGAACATCCAGGTGCACAAGAGCCTGGGCCGCCACCTGTACCACGGCGTGCTGGCGCTCTGCGGCCAGACCGGGCGCGGCGCCTACGTGGGCAATTCCTCCAGCGGCATCAAGGAGACCCCGGTCTTCGGCTGCCCCACGGTGAACATCGGCTCCCGCCAGAAGGGCCGCCTGCGCGCCGAGAACGTGCTGGACACCGGCTACATTGAGGCCGCCATCCTGGCCGCCTGCGAGAAGGCCCTTTTTGACGACGCCTTCCGCGCCGCCTGCGCCGCGGCCAGGAACCCCTACGGCGCGGGCAACGCCGGACCGCGCATCGCCGAGATCCTGGCG
>JANXYI010000283.1 GCA_025350085.1 Deltaproteobacteria bacterium | reverse complement strand
GGCCTGGCTTTACAGGGACACCAGCTCGTAGGCGCGGCTGCCCAGGCCCAGGGCCTCGGCGTAGTCCAGGCCCATGCCCGGGGGCATGCCCGGCCGCAGGGCCAGGAACTTGTCCTGCCCGGCCTTAAGGTCCTTGGGCAGGTGGCTGGGCCAGAGCGGCTCGGCCTGGTTCACCAGGTCGACGCCCGCCTGGTCGATGGCCACGGGGTCCAGCGAGGCCAGCACGCCGATGTCCGGGCAGATGGGTGCGTCGGAGAAGCCCATGCAGTCGCAGTCCGGGGTCACGGAGGTGACGAAGGTCACGTGCAGGCTGGGCTTGGGGCGCGAGAGCAAGAGCGCGGCCGCGTATTCCATCATGCGCTCCAGGAAGCCCTGCACGTCGGTCTGCCAGTCGATGGTCAGCCCGCCGTTCTTGCAGGCCAGGAAGCAGGCCCCGCAGCCCCGGCAGGCCGCCAGGTCGAGCTGCACGTGCCGACGGCCTTCCAGCCCGCCGTCCAGAGCATCGGCCAGGGCCAGGGCCTGGGCCGCGCAGATGCCCACGCAGGCGCCGCAGCCCTTGCAGGCCGCAATGTCGACCTTGGGGCCGGTGGTGATATGCTGGTGCATCTTGCCCTGCTTGCTGGCCGCGCCCATGCCGAGGTTCTTGAGCGCGCCGCCGAAGCCCGCCAGCTCGTGGCCTTTCAGGTGGTTGACGGACACGAGCAGGTCGGCCTCGGCAATGGCCTCGGCGATGTAGGCCTCCTGGAAATGCCTGCCGCCGGGCACGGGCAGGGCCACCTGGGCCGCGCCCTTGAGGCCGTCGGCGATGACCACCGGCGCGCCGAGCAGCAGCGGATCATAGCCGTGCCGGGCGGCCTGCATGGCGTGGGAGACGGCCTCGCCGCGCTGGCCCACGTACAGGGTGCTGGCGTCGGTCAAAAAGGGCCGCGCCCCGGCCCGGATCAGCTCGTCCAGGATGGGCTGGAGCATGAGCGGCTGCACGTGGCCAGTGACCCCGCGCTCGCCGAAGTGAATCTTGACCGCGGTGAGCTCCCCGCCGACAACAGACCCGGCAAAGCCCGTGCGTTCAAGCAGGCGGCGGATGCGCAGGGGGTACGGGGCCTTCATGCTGGCGCGCAGGTTCCAGAAAAAGACTTGGCTGGCCATGGGGCCTCCTTGGGTTTGGGGTGCGGGTCAATCGCAGAAGGCCTGGGTGAACTCCTGCCGGGTGGCGGGCTCGCGCAGGGAGACGGCGTCCTCGCAGCCCGTGGAGCAGACCAGCTCCACCAGGACCTGGGCTGCCTGCGGGTTCTTGCGCCCGGTCCCCGGCAGGGATCGGGCCAGGGCGCGGGTCATGGCCTCATAGCTGGCCTCCAGGCAGGCCAGGCTGCTGTCGGCCTGCACGCCCCGGCCGTGGCAGCCACGGTAGAGTTCGAACAGCGCGGCGCAGTCCCCGCCTGCGGCCAGGGCCGCACCCGGCTGGCAGCAGGGCGCCAGGGCCAGCAAAGCGGCCGCAGGCAAGGCTGCGTGGAGGATTCGGGCGCTGGCGGACATGGGCGAAGGCCTCCTGGCTGTCGGTTCTGGACCACTTTTCCCGCATCCGCCCGCGGGTGGCAAGAAAAATAGACCGCCCGAAGGCCGGGTTGGCCGTCTGTATGCGGAATATCCCTTTACTTTCCCCGGCCCGTGGCTACTATTTAGCCAAGGACTCCTCCGGACGGTCCGGGGCGGGGTCCAAGACGCAACTGCAGAGGAGGGTGTGACCGAATAGACCCGCAGCACTCTCTGACAGAATGGCGGATTGAGCCGCCGCTCGCCAAGAAAGAGGACAGTGCGCCGCAAGCGTGACCGGCCAGGCCCCAAAAAGAGGGCCGGAGTCCACCCGGGAGAACCGGGAAGCGGCGCACACCTTTGGTCCGCTCCCCCCGCAGCTTCCTCTGTCACCGCCAGGGCCTAAATTTTCGCAAAACTGCGCGTCCGTCTCCCTTTGCCTGCCGGGCCTGCCTGCCCAAACCGCCCCCTTGACTGCTGCGCCTACGTATCTATTCTTTCCGGTACGTCTTACGACAAGGAGGCTAGCGCCATGGTGCTCGACTTCAACACCCTGTATACCTATCCCGGCCGCTTCGAGCGGCTCTTCGAGGACTTTTTCAAGCCCATGTACGGCGGCGAGGGCCGCAGGCCGGTCTTCCCGCCGCTCAACGTGAGCGAGGACGAGGCCAACTACTATGTGCGCTCCGAGATTCCGGGCCTGCCCATGGACGGCCTGGAGCTGACGCTTACGGAAAAGAGCCTGGTCATCCGAGGCGAGCGGCCCACGGAGCAGGGCAAGTACTACCGCCAGGAGCGCCCGGCCGGGTTCTTCCAGCGCGTGGTGGCCCTGAACGTGCCCGTGGACCGCGACAGTGTGCGCGCCACCCTGACCGACGGCATACTCACAGTGATCCTGCCCAAGTGCGAGGGCTGCATCCCCCGGAAGATCAGCATCGACGTGGCCTAGGCCGCGCCAGCAGCCGCAGCCCACAGAAGGAGCGCATATGAGCGAGAACACTCACGAGACCAAGGCCCTGCCGCGTGTGAGCCCGGCCATGGACATCCTGGAGCGCGACGACGGCTTCTATGTGTTCATGGACATCCCCGGAGTGCGCCGCGAGGACCTGAAGATCGACATCAACGAGACCGAGCTGGTGGTGACGGGCCGGGCGCCGCAAGGCGCGTCGGACAAGGAGACCTTCCTGGAGGTGCAGTTCGGGCCCGGCGAGTACACCCGGGCCGTGAGCCTCTCGGACCGCGTGGACCGCGAGCGCATCAAGGCCACCCTGAAGGACGGGGTGCTCACCGTGTTCCTGCCGCGCCTGGAAAAGCCGGCAGCGCGCCGCATCCCGGTGCAGACCGCGTAGACGCGCGGCCCGGCATCAGCCCAGGTCTGGAACATGAGCAGGGGCTCCCCTGGCCGCGGCCAGGGGAGCCCCGCGCGCATTCCGGGCCCCTCAGCGTTCCGGCAGACGCTGTTGGCCATAGCGGGCAGGAGCCTCGGCCGCCAGGACCAAGGCGCGCTGGGCTGTCGGCGAGCGTTCCCCCAAGTCGGCCGCCGCCTGCATCGGCACCAGTTCCACGGCCTCGGACACGGCAAAACCTCTCTGCCGCAGCTCCTGGGCCGTGGGCACCCGGCCTGCGGCGTCTGGAAGCAGAATGATGCAATGCATGATGCTCCTCCGTGTTCTCGGAACTGCAATAGCAGTTCCCGTGGAATAGTTCAGGGGATATCTATTCCACCGATTTCGGCAGAGTCCAGCATTTTCTGTATTTTTATTATATATAATTACCTATTTGCGTT
>JANXYI010000276.1 GCA_025350085.1 Deltaproteobacteria bacterium | reverse complement strand
GGCTGCTGCTGTCGACTGTGGCGGTGAGCCTGGGCTTGGCCGGATGGTTCATCTACGGCGGCCTGCGCGACCGCACTTGGGTCAACGCGGATGAAGCCCTGCTGCAGACGGCCATCTCCACGGCCGTGGGCCTCAAGGTCGACGGCTTGGACACCGTGAATGGGCCCGCCGACAAGGTCAAGCCGGCCTACCGGCGGGTGAAGCACGACTTGCGGGAGCTCTATCAGCGCAGCCATTACGGCAAGGAAGGGCGCTGGGGCCGGCTGTCGGTGCTGCGCTTCGACCCGCTGAAGGCCGAGCTGGCACTGGTGGCCAGCATGGAGAGCACCACCGACATCGGGCGCAAGGTGGAGCCCGACGACCTGGTCTACCGCTGCGTGGCCCGGCGCGATGCGGTCGTGCAGGAGGACGCCAACGAGTCGGCCGACTGGCTGGTGGCTTATGCGCCCCTGGCGGCCGCGGGGAGCAAGAACATCTACCTGCTCAAGCTCGAGCGCAACACCGCTCCCCTGCGCAGCGAGCTGCTGGGCCACCTGGGGACAATCCTGATGGGCGCCCTGGCCGGACTGGCGCTGACCCTGGCCAGCGGCTGGCTGGTGACCCGCCAGATCACGCAGCCTCTGCGCAATTTCGTGGACGTGATGAAGCTGATGCAGTCCACGGGCGACTTCGACATGAAGATCGACCTGCACCCCGAGGACCGCGACATGAGCGTGGTGGAGACCACCTTCCAGTCCCTGGTCCATAGGATGCAGGACAGCCGCGCGAGGGAGGAGCAGTCCTACTGGTCCACCCTGCAGGCCCTGGTCACGGCCCTGGACGTGCGCGACAACGAGACGGCCGGCCACTCCATGCGGGTGACCCGCTTCAGCCTGGCCATCGGCGAGCGCATGCGCCTGCGGCCCGAGATCATGGACCAGCTCAGGCAGGGCGCGCTGCTGCACGACATCGGCAAGATCGGCGTGCCCGACGCCATCCTGCGCAAGGCCGGCAAGCTGGACGCCGGGGAATGGGTGGAGATGCGCAAGCACCCCGCCATCGGCCGCACCTTCCTGGAAGACATCGCCTTCCTGCGCCCGGCCATGGCCGTGGTCTACTGCCACCACGAGCGCTGGGACGGAACCGGTTACCCCCAGGGCCTGCTGGGCGACGCCATCCCCGTGGCGGCCAGGGTCTTCGCCGTGGCCGACGCCCTGGATGCCATCACCAGCCAGCGCTATTACAAGGACGCCCGCACCTTCCGCGAGGCCCAGGAAGAGATCGAAGCCTGCGCCAGTAGCCATTTTGACGCAGCCGTGGTGCGCTCATTCCTGAGCATCCCCGAAAAGGTCTTCACCCGCATACGCCAAGAGACCAGCTTGGCCGGCGTCGAGATCGAGCGCCTGCGCAGGAGCGCGGCTTAGGCCCCCATCCCGCTTTTCCCGTTTTTTTGGTTCCTTCCGGGCCCGTCCAGTAGCAGAATCAGGGCTCGGATTTTTTGCCAACGGCTGACCATCCCGCCGCCTTCTTAACTCCGCCCCATCCCCCGGGGCCGGGGCCCGCTGAAGGCGGGACCCGGGAGCCAGCGCTCTAAAGAAGAAGGTTTATGGACCCCAAGATCGAACGCCTCAAACAGCGCTTCTACCAAGTCTTCGGCGACCAGGGTCGTCACACCACCGTGACGCGGGCCCCGGGACGCGTGAACCTCATCGGCGACCACACCGACTACAACGAAGGCTACGGCCTGGCCGTGAACTTCCCCCAGGAGATCACCGTCGTGGCCCAGCGCCGCGCCGACGGCATGCTGGGCATGTACTCGCTTGAGAACGAAGAGCGCATCCAGGTGCCGGTGCACAACCTGCGCTATGTGCCTTCCGACGGCTGGGCCAACTACCCCAAGGCCGTCATGTGGGCCCTGGAGACCGCCGGCCAGAAGCTGGAAGGCCTCAACCTGCTCATCGAAGGCAAGATCCCTCAGGGGTCGGGCCTGGCCAGCAGCACGGCCCTGGCCGCTGCCTGCGCCCTGGCGGCCGCCAGTGTGGAAGGCTTCCAGCTGGAAACGCAGGACATGGCCAAGGTGCTGCAGCGCGCCGAGAACCAGTTCATGAACATCCACAGCGGCATCCTCGAACCCCTTTGCATCATGGAGGCCGCCCAGGGCAACGCCCTCTTCATGGACGCGCGCAGCTCCGAGACCGAGCAGATACCGCTGGCCTTCGACGGCGCCTTGATGGTGGTGCTCG
>JANXYI010000228.1 GCA_025350085.1 Deltaproteobacteria bacterium | reverse complement strand
CCGGACCCCGGAACAGATGCAGGGCATCGGCACCCGGGAGCTCATGGGTGAGGAGCTGTTCCGCCAGAACGAACCCCACATGCGCGCCGCGCTGCAGGGCACGGCCCAGTGCTTTGAGCGCACCCTGACCCGGGCCGACGGCAGCACCAGGCACATACTGATCCACTACATCCCGGACCTGGTCGACGGAAGCGTGCAAGGTTTCTTCGTGCTGGCGACGGACATCACCGAGGTCAAGGCTGCGCAGCTGCTGCTGGAGACCCGCGTGGCCGAGCGCACAGAGGAGCTGCGCCGAACCGTCGAGGAATTGGAGGCGTCCAAGACCAGGGCCGAGTCCGCCAACCGGATGAAGACCGAGTTTTTGGCCAACCTGAGCCATGAGCTGAGAACGCCGCTGAACCCCATCCTGGGCCTGACCGAGCTTCTGCTGGGCACGGAGCTGTCCGTGACGCAACGCGACTACCTCCAGGATGTGCGCGAGGCCGGCCAGAACCTGCTGAACCTGCTCAACCGGCTCATCTCGCTGGTGACGCTGGAGAGCTACATCCCGGCGCCCACCATCGTCGGCCCGTCTTCGCTGCTTGAGCTGGCCGTGCGGTCCGTTGCCACCGCTGCCCAGACCAAGGGCCTGACCCTGGAGGGCCGGCTTGCTCCGGAACTGCCTCCGGCCATCTGGCTGGACCTGCACCTGCTGTGCATGGCCCTGCTGGAGATTGTGGACAATGCGGTGCGCTTCACCAGTGCGGGCAGCGTGTCCATCGAGCTCAGCCTTGCCGTGGACAACGCGGGCCAGGACCAGCTCTGCATCGAGGTGCGCGACACGGGCATCGGCATCCCTGAAGACCGCCTGGCAGCCATCAGCTCCGGCCTGACCCAGGGGGATAATCCGCTAACCAAGCGCTTCGGCGGCCTGGGCGTGGGCATGGCCAAGGCCACCAAGGCCCTCGACCTGCTGGGCGGCCAGCTGGAGATCGACAGCCGCCCGGGCCAGGGCACGCTGATGCGCATCCTGCTGCCGCTTAAACCCGCGGACCTGGACCTGACCGGGACCTGAACCGGCCGTTGGCCTTCGGACCCGGCCCGCGGCAGCGCTCCGCAAGCTCCCCTCCTGGAAGTGCAGAGTTGCGGTGCCTACCCACCCCCTGCATGTGCCCCAAAACGTCGTGCCTCCCGCGATGGACACCTGGGCTTTTGCCTGGGTGCGCCCCGGTTCCAGCGCCCCCGGCGCCTCCCCTCACCACAGCATGTCTCTTGAACCGGGGGCCTGACTGTGCGCCCTGGGCAGAGGCCGGCAAGCCGAAAGGACCTGCGTTTGTCTGCAAAGGGTCTTGACGTGGGAGGGCGAACCCCGTAACCGTAAAAATGGCATTCCCGCCAGGCGTCCTGGGTGAGGGTGTTTGAATCCAAACTACTACAAAGGGGTCGAAGATGTTTAAGAAAATCAGCGTGGCTCTTGTCGTTCTGGCTGTCCTGTGCACCGCGCTTCCGGCCCTGGCCGACCACCACAAAGCCAAGATCATGACCAAGGATGGGATCGGTTCCTACATCGCCGACGCCAAGGGCATGACCCTCTACACCTTTGGCAAGGACACCTCGGGCATGTCCGCCTGCGCGGGCGAGTGCATCCAGAAATGGCCGGCCTACACCGCCGACAAGGTCGAGCCGCAGGCCGGGCTCGACGCCAAGGACTTCGGCAGCATCAAGCGCGCGGACGGCACGTCCCAGGTGACCTTCAAGGGCATGCCGCTGTACTATTTCTTCAAGGACCAGAAGCCCGGGGACACCAACGGCCAGGGTCTGCTCGGCCTCTGGAATGCCGCCAATCCCGCGGGCATGATGCCCATGTCCATGCCCATGAACCAGGGCTCCATGCCCATGGCCAAGCCCATGATGAAGTAATGTAAGCTGCTGACTTCCCTGGTGGATTCCTCCCTCTCTGCCAGGATACCGGGGTTGCGGTCATGCCGCAGCCCCTTTTCTTTGCCCGCTGCCCGGGCAGGCTCCTGTTCGGAGGCGGAAGATCGGCGCCCGGGTGGGCGTTCTGGAAGCGCTAGGCCGCGGTATGTTCCTTGAACGCCTGCACCGTGTTTTTGAGCAGCATGGCGATGGTCATGGGGCCGATGCCGCCGGGCACCGGGGTCATGGCGCTGGCCGAGGCGCAGAGCACCTCGAAGTCGCAGTCGCCCACGAGCCCGTCCTCGGTGCGGTTGATGCCCACATCCACCACCACGGCGCCGGGCTTGATCATGTCGCAGGTGATGAACTTTGGCCGTCCGATGGCCGAGAACAGGAAGTCCGCGCCCCGGCAGACCCCGGCCAGGTCATGGGTGCGCGAGTGGCACAGCGTCACCGTGGCGTCGCCAAAGCGTCCCGGCTGGGAGAGCATGATCGACAGCGGGCGGCCCACGATGTTGCTGCGGCCCACCACCACGGCGGTCTTGCCCTGGGTGGGCAGGTCGAAGCGCCTGAGCAGCTCGATGACCCCGGCCGGGGTGCAGGGCGCAAAGCCCGGCAGGCCCAGCGCCAGGCGGCCCATGTTCTGGGGGTGGAAGCCGTCCACGTCCTTGCCCGGGTCGATGCGCTCCAGCAGCACGCGGCTGTCCAGGCCCCTGGGCACCGGCAATTGCAGCAGGATGCCGTCCACGCGCTGGTCAACGTTGAGCCGGTCGATGAGCGCCGTGAGTTCGGCCTGGCTGGTGCTCTCGGGCAGAACGTGCGGGAAGGAGGCGATGCCGATCTCGGCGCAGGCGCGCTCCTTGTTGCGCACGTAGACCTGGGAGGCCGGGTCCTGACCCGCCAGGATCACGGCCAGGCCGGGCGCGCGGTCCTTCGCGGCGGTGAGCGCCGTGACCTCGGCCTTGAGTTCCGTGCGGATGGACTGGGCCGTGGCTTTGCCGTCGAGCAGGATCATGGAGCCTCCTTGAATGCATGCGCAGGATGCGTGGGGGAAGGCAAACCGACGTGCGGCCTGCGAGGCGGCAATCTAGGGCAAAGCAGGGCCGTTGTCGAGACGCGGGCAGGCCTCAAGGGCCCGGTTCAGGGCCCTGGCTCAAGGCATGGGTATGCCCAGCCACCAGGTGAGGAACTGCGGCCCGGCCAGCAGATAGGCGCCTGCCCCGGCGCAGAGGAACGGGCCAAAGGGCAGGGCCGTGCGCAGGCCCTCTCCGCCTTCCCGTCTGGCGGCCACAAGTCCGGCAGGCAGGGCGAGCACGGCCCCGGCAAAGAGGACCAGCGGCACGGCCACAGGGCCCAACAGCGCGCCCACGAGCAGCATGAGCTTGGCGTCGCCCAGGCCCAGGCCCTCGACGCCCCGGATGCGGCGGTAGGCCCAGGCCAGCAGCC
>JANXYI010000220.1 GCA_025350085.1 Deltaproteobacteria bacterium | reverse complement strand
GCATGATGCCCTCTGGTTTGGCGAAAGAGAGCTAGGCCTTGCGGCAGAGCACTTCGTATACGCCCGGCAGCCCGTAGTAGCTGCCCTTGTAGAACGGTTGCGGAGCCGCCTTGCCCGGGACCAGGGAGATGGTCCCTTCGTCTTGAATATGCTCGACGGCGAGCCCGATGTCTTGCAGGTATTCCCTGGCTTCCTCGCGGGAGACGATGATGTGCGAATTGCCGCGGAATTTTTTTCGCCCTGTCTTCCGGTAATGCAAAGTGTCCTGCATGGACCTGACTGCGGCCTCGCGCGGATCGTAGCCAGGGATACTGTTTGGGGCTTCCTGCCAGAGCATGGCCGCAAAGCCCACGTCGCTGGCCATGTAGTAAAGGTTGCCGCCGGGACGCAGCACCCGCGCGATTTCTCTCAGACTCTGTTTCCAGGGTGAAAAACAGATGGAGCCATAGGCGAACACCGCATCATAGCAATTGTCTTTGGCTGGGATGCGCGTCAGGGAGGCCTTCCGAGAGGAGACCCCGCTGAGCCCGGCCAGGCTGGCTGCCAGCTGGACCGCCTTGACCCGCACCGGGGAGATGTCCAGGCCATGCACGGTGTTCCGCCCGTTGCTCAGGGCCAGCGTCCACTGGCCGAATCCGCATCCGGCGTCGAGCACGCGCTCCTGGTCCAGCATGTCCACCGCGCGCAGGCGGTTGCGGTACACGGCGATGCCGGAGCCATACATGCGGAGCATGAAGTCCCGGTCGTCCGGGGTGAGTTCCTGGCCCAGCGTCTTGGCTAAGATCTGGGAGATTTGTGGCAGATCGATATCCATATACTTCTACCCTTCGTTTTGCGTTGGCAGTACGTCCCGGACACGGACGCTGTTGTTGTCCCTGGCCGCCAGGGCCACCAGCTCCCGGAAGACCGCGCCCACGCCGAGGCCGGTCTCGCGCAACGCGGCGATGCGCGAAGGCGGGGTCGCTTGGAGCGGCCCTTCGGCCTTGAGCGCCGCGAATCCGGCATTGGAGCTGGAGTTCAGGGCCACGGTCAGGGGGTGGAAGGTGAAGGCAGCGATGCCACCCCCCGAAAGCCACGGCATGTCCGCCAGCCGCCATTCCGGCCGGAGCGCGTCAAACTGGAAATTGTCCTCCCAGGCGCAGGGCAGCCGCCAGAGCACCTTGCGCTTCCACTCGTAGCGCGCGGGCGCGGCCAGGCACACCCCGGGCAAAAGCGTGGTCAGGTCCGCGCGCACCGGAGTGTGCTCCAGCACCGCCTCCAGCAGGTGCGTGGACTCCAGCAGGGCGTGGGTCTTCACCGCCTGGGCTTCGGGCGCCGCGCCCATGCAGAAGCGCAGCACCTCCTGGGGAGTCGCTCCCTGGGTGGAGCCCGGCAGGAAGTTGGGGTGGATGCCCAGCTCGAACAGCTCCGGGTGGAGCCGGAGCCGCCGCACCGCGGGCGAGTCGTGGGTCACGAACCAGGTGGCCCGCACGCCTGCGGCACGGAGCAGGTCCGCAGTCTCGTCGATGGTGCAGTCCGGGGCCCAGTCCAGGTCCAGGGTCAGGGCGATGCGCAGGGCGTTCATGCGGGCCTCGCGGGGCTTGCGACGGCCTTGGCCAGGGCGCACATGCGCCGCACCAGCCCCAGGGCGTCGGCCTCGCCGGGGTGGATGTCCGGGTCGAGCACGGACAGGTCCGGCGCGGGCGCGGGGTCGGTGTCCCAGGCCGCGGGCAGGCCTAGGGCGGTGAAGATGGTCGCGGCCACGTCGGCCAGGCGGTACAGCCTGCCGTCGGTGAAGTTGGATTCGCGCCGGGGGCTTGCCAGGAGCGCGGGCAGACGTTCGGCCAGGAAGCTGATGGGCGTGAGCGGCAGGGCCACATTGCTGATGGTCAGGCGCTCCCCGGCCCGGGCCTTGCGGATGAGACGGCTCACCAGCCGTTGCGGGTTCTCGCCGACACCGAAGGGGAAGCTCAGGCGCACCACCTGCGCATCCGCGAGCTGCAGCGCCAAGTCTTCGGCCTCCTTCTTGGCGCGCACGTACGGGCTCTGCTCCACAAGCTGCGGCCGCAGCGTGCTGGCCGTGGAAAAGTACACGTAGCGGCCGGGCCCGCGCGTGCGCAGGTGTTCTAGAAAGGCCGCCAGGCCGCGCACGTTGACCTCGCGCAGCAGCTCCGGCGGGCCGTCGGTGCGCGCCGCGCAGTCCAGGATGGTGCGGCCGTCCAGGTCCGCCGCGGCAAAGGTCTCCGGGCGGGTCAGGTCGAACTCCGGCCGGGACAGGCGCAGCACGTTCGCCCCCTGGCCCTCCAGGCGGTCGGCCAGGTGCCGGCCCACGAACCCCGTGGCTCCGAGCACGCACGCGCGCATGGTCAGCGGGCCTCCCCGGAGCGCCTCGCGCGGTACCAGGCGAGGGTTTGTTCCAGCCCTTGGGCAAAGGGCGTGCATTGGAAGCCGCAGAGGCTCCGCAACTTTGCGCTGGTGGCGTTGTGGCAGGCCACGTCCGAACCGCGGCCCGGCTTGCGTTCAATCGCGCCAGCATAGCCCAGGGACTCGGCCACCATGCCGATGAGCGTCGCGATCTCGATGCAGTTCTCCGCCGAGATGTTCACGCTTTCGCCCGCGGGCAAGACGCCATGGCACTTGAGCACCGCGTCCACAGTATCCTGCACGTAGATGAAGTCACGGCTCTGGGTCCCGGTGCCGTGGATTTCCGGCGCCCTGCCTTCGAGAATGCGCCGTGCGGTGACCGGTATCACTCCAGCCAGGGGACCTGCGTCGTTCTGGCGCGGGCCGTAGTTGTTGAACGGCCGGACGATGAACGCATCCAGGTCGAACATGCGGACATAGCTCTCAACGGCCAGGTCTGCGGCGGCCTTGCCTGCGGCGTAGGCCGTGGTGGGGTTCTTCGGGTGCGCCTCGTCCATGGGCTCATAGACCGCAGTGCCATAGACCTCGGAGGTGGAGAAGTGACAGAGGGTCTTGAATACGCCCTTGCGCTGCAGTTCCAGCAGGTTCAGCACGACGCGGGTGTTGGTGTCGAAGGCGTTCATGGGGTTCATGAAGGAATAGTTCAGGGCTTTGGTGGCGCAGTTGAAGACCACGTCCACCTGGTGGGCCGCGAAGATGTATTCCAGGGAGGGCATGAACTCGGCGTCCTCGCGGTACAATACTGCCCCGCGCACGAGCGCATCGTGCAGGTTGTCCAACTCCCCCAGGAAGAGGTTGTCGACCACCACAACGGACCGCGCACCTTCGTCCAACAGTCGGTCCACCAGATGGCTGCCGATGAAACCCGCGCCTCCGGTGACCAGGGCGCAGCAGCCCTTTAGCCGCGCACGTCCGGGGTTATTCGACATCGCAGCCCTCCACCCTGTTGCCGTCCCGGTCGACGAAGCAGACGTGCCGGGCCGGGTTGCCGATGACCATGGAGTATGGCGCCACATCGCGGGTGACCACGCTGCCGGCGGCAATCATGGCGTACTCGCCGATGGTCACGCCGCAACGCACGGTGACGTTGGCGCCAAGGCTGGCGCCTTGTTTGACCACGGTGGGCGAAGCCTGCCAGTCAGGATTGAAGGCACGAGGGACGCGGTCATTGGTGAAGGCGACATGTGGGCCAATGAACACGTCATCCTCGATGGTCACACCATAGTAGATGGAGGAACTATTCTGAATCTTGCATCTGTCACCGATACGGGCGTAGACGTCCACGTAGACGTCCTTGGCGATGATGCAGCCCACACCGATGTGTGCGAATTCGCGCACCTGGGCGTTCATCCAGATGTAGGTGCCAGCGCCGACAATCGCCCGGTCGTCGACCCAGGCCGTATTGTGGACGAGCACGCCGGGAAAGCGCTCAGACGGGAGCATGCAGAACGACGGGGAGAGGCCATGCGAGGGTTGGTCCACGATCATAAGACCTTCCAGTTGGGACGTTTCAAAAACATGACGCGATTGGCCTCAAAGTCGGACGGCGTGATGGGCATGACGCGCACCTTGCGCTTGATCTTGCGCTCGGTGATGCCAGCCAGCTCATCCAGCCTTGCCCGGTCCACGTCGCCCACCACGAGCAGGTCGATGAGTCCAGTATCCTTGCCCAAGGCATAGTCGTCCAGAAGATACACGGCCTCAACCTTTCCTAGACTCGCGATGACATCGTCCATGAGCTTGTCGATGCCCAGGGTCTTCTTCACGATGGAGTGGATCTCCGGGAAGAACGGGTGCTTGGTGTTGGCGCGAAAATACGCGCTGCGCCCGTTCTGTTCGCGCTCCAGATACCCGGCGGCGCTCAGGCTGTCGAGTTCCTCCTTGAGCGCGTTGGGCGAGAGCGCGAATTCCTTGGCCAACTCCCTGAGATAACAGGACACCCCAGGATTGAGGAACAGCTTCAGCAGAAGCTTGATGCGTGTCTTGGAGGTGAATAATTGAGTGAGCATGTGAAATCCGTACAAAAAAACTGAACAAACGTCAACCGGAATAAGGGCATTCCTGTGGTGGATTACTCGGGATGCCTGCCAGGCCTGGATGGCCCCGGTGCATCAGGGCCCCAGGAGGCCTTTAGGCCCCTTGGCCGCCAGGGGCATAGTCTCTTGCTATGCTTCCGGCTCCGGCCTGAGGTCCAGGCACCAGCGCTTTGCTGCGGCGCGCCAGGCGAGCCAGAACAGCCAGGCGATGCCGAGGCCGAGCAGCCAGCCCGCGAGCACGTCCGTGGGAAAATGCTTGCCCAGGTACACCCGCGACCAGCCGACCAGAAGCGGCAAGGCCCAGAGCCCCCGGCGCAGGCGCGGCCAGAGGAGCACGGCCAAAAGGGCCAGGGCCGCAGAATTGGCCGCGTGGGCCGAGGGAAAGCCGCTGCCGCGCTCGCGGTCCGGCGTCAGGTCCGCGGGCAGGCGCTCCCACTGGCCGGACTGCTGGTGGTACGTGCCACCTACGATGTTTTCCGGCCGCAGGCGGCCCACGGCCTGCTTGACCTGGTTCGTGGCCAGGTCGCTGACGCCCATGGCCAGCACCAGCAGGATGAAGTACAGGGCCTGGCCCTTGCCGCGCAGGGCGCTGCGCCATACGAGCAGCCCGGCCAGCAGCGCGAACAGGATTGCGCGTGACGAGAACAGCGGCAGCACGAGGTCGAGCACGGGCGAGCGCCAGTCCTGGTTCAGCAGCAGCAGCAGGGCCTGGTCTTGCGGCAGGGTGGGAAACATGGGGGGCTCCTTACTCTTCGCGTGGCCGATTCGCTCGCAATATCCGCGTCAAGCAAACCACTCGGGCTATGCCCCAGCCTGGCCCGGCTTGTCAAAGGCCGGGATTTCGTTCAAGACTGCGGCCACCGCGACCCCCCGGAGAGAGAAGAATGCCCCAGGCCCGAATCGCCCTGACCATGCCCCGCCTGGGCCTCTACGGAGGCGCCGAGGGCTTTGGCTGGCGCCTGGCCGAGGCCCTGGCC
>JANXYI010000180.1 GCA_025350085.1 Deltaproteobacteria bacterium | reverse complement strand
CGAGGACCGCGCCACCTACGATCTGGCCAAGGGCTACGGCTTCACGCTCTTCCAGGGCTATTTCTTCAGCCGTCCGGAGACCATGACCGGCAGCAAGGTGCCCACCCCGGTGCTGGCCAAGATGCGCCTCTTGCGCGCGCTGGCCGGTGACGACTACGACGTACGCGAACTCACGCGCATCATCTCCTCGGACCCCAGCGTGAGCTACCGTCTGCTGAACTTCATCAATTCCGCGGCCTTTTCCCTGCGCGCCAAGATCCAGTCCATCCAGCAGGCCCTGACGCTGCTCGGCAAGCAGCAGATCAAGCAGTGGTTCCTGGCCGTGATCATCTCCGACTTCGACAGCACCTCCAAGGTGCAGGAGGCGGCCTACACTTCCCTGCAGCGCGCCCGCTACCTGGAGAGCATGGCCAAGCTCTACCAGGACCGCGCCTTTCCGCCCGAGACCCTGTTCATGCTCGGCCTGTTCTCCAAGCTCGACGTGCTCCTGGCCCAGCCCATGGACAAGCTCCTGCAGGCCATCCCGCTGGACAAGGACGTGGAGGCCGCGCTTTTGTCCAAGCCCTCGCCCTACTGGACCTGGCTGTCCCTGGTGGAGGACATCGAGATCGCCAACTGGGAGGACGTGGAGGAGTTTCTGGAGAGCCGGAAGCTCGACCAGGAGGCCTCGGCCAGCAACTACTCCGAGTCCATCGTCTGGACCCAGACCCTGCTCAAGTGCAAGGGCGCCACTTGCTGAACCGGCCCCGCGCCCGGGCCCTCGGCCTTCATGGCCCGGGACTCCTGACGCTCTTGCCGACCCTGCTCCTGGTTTTTGTCCTCACTTCTCCGGCTCCCCCTGCCCTGGCCCAGGACGCCCCGCCCCTGGAGGGCGAGGGCCTGCCACCGGCCCCGGCCCCGGTCCGGCTCGGCCCGGCCAAAGCCCTGCCTGGCCAGCCTCGGCCCGGCCCGGCCGTTCCTGCCAAGCCCGGCACCAAGGCCGACACCAAGGTCGACACCAAGGCCTCGGCCGCCCCGGCCCAGCACCGGCCAACGGGCGTTCGGCCTGTGGCGCGCGGCCCGGCGGTCAAGAACGACGGCAAGCGCTATCTGCGTTCGCTGGACGAGGACCACGACGGCCGCATCAGCCGCGAGGAATTCCTGGCGGGTGCCAGGAAACGCTTCGCCAAGCTGGACGCCAACGGCGACGGGGTGATCTCTGCGCAGGAGGCGCGTGCGGCCAAGGCCCGGCTCAAGGAGAAGCAGGCCCGGCGCGACGCCCGGCGGCTGGCGCAAGGCCTGCCGGTGAAGCGCAAGGCCGCAGGCGACAAGCCGCCCAAGCCCTACCTTTCGAGTTTTGATGCCAACCACGACGGCCGCGTGACCCGCAAGGAATACCTGGCCAGGCGCGAGAAGAAGTTCGCGGAAATGGACCTGAACCACGACGGGGTCATTTCCAAGGAAGAGGCCAAGGCCGCCAAGGCAAGGATTTTGAGCCGCCGGGAGCAGCGCAAGGCCGAAGCCGGGGAGCGCGCCGAGCGCAGAAAGGCCCGGGTCGAGGCCCGCAGCACGCGGTCAGCCCAGTCGTCCGGCCAGTCGTCCGGCCAGTCGTCCGGCCAGCCCTCAGCCGAGGCCGCAGCGGAAACCCGGCCGACCCCCGCCCAGCCCGAGGCGCAGGCCGCGCCCCCGCCCGCCGAGTAGCTGCCATTCTGTTTTGATGTCTTGTGGGATCAGTCGCCGCGCCGCAAGCCCAAGGGCCGGGCGGTCAGTCCTGCGTCGCGCTATCCTCGGGCGGTGGGGCGAGTTCTTGGCCCATCCCGGCGCGGGGCTGGACCATTGCCGCACGGGTCGGGAACTTGCCGCAGGCAAAGCGCTCGCTCTCCGGACAAAAGCCCAGCGACTCGCACTTGGCCCCGGCCGTGGCGAAGATCGCGGGCAGCTCGGCCTGGCAGATGGCCAGCATGGCCTCGGCCAGGGCGCGGATCTCCCACTGGGCGCGCCGGCAGCAGCGCAGGTGGAAGAAGTGCAGAAGCGCCCGGCAGTTCATGGTCACCACGATCTTGGTCTCCGCGGCCTGGGGCAGCACGAAGCGCGCGTCCTCCTTGGACTTCTCCTTGCGGCCGTGGGCGTCCAGGATGCCCTTCAGGTCGCGGTAGGCGCTGCCCACCTCGGCCATGAAGGCCTCGAAGCGTTCGCGCGCCTCCGGGATGCGGGCGATGGCCGGGGGCAGGATATAGTCCATGTCCGAGCCGTCCACGTAGCGCTGGCTCTGCTGGGAGTAGGAGGCGATGCGGTGGCGCACGATCTGGTGCGAGCAGGCGCGCGAGATGCCCTCCACGGCAAAGGTGAAGCTGGCGTGCTCCACCGGGCTGTCATGCCCGCTCTCCAGCACCTTCTGCACAAAGGCGGCCTGGGCCTCGCGGTCGACCTCGCCG
>JANXYI010000177.1 GCA_025350085.1 Deltaproteobacteria bacterium | reverse complement strand
AGGCGAGGTCGTAGACGGCCCGGACATCCGCCGGAGAGGCGGTGTGCGAGAAGTTGACCGTCTTCGACACGGCGTTGTCGGTGAACTTCTGGAAGGCGGCCTGCATCTTCAGGTGCCAGATGGGCTCGATGTCCATGGCCGTGACAAAGACGCGGCGGATGTCCGCGGGCAGGTAGTCCATGCCCTGGATGGTGCCGGTCTTGGCCACCTCCTCCATGAGCTTGGGGCTGTAGGCCTCGGCCGCCTTCACCGCGGCCTCGAAGAAGGGGTTGACCTCCACGAGCTTGTCCTTGTCCATGACCGTGCGCGTGAAGCTGAGTGCGAAGAGCGGCTCGATGCCCGAGGAACAGCCCGCCAGGATGGACAGGGTGCCTGTGGGCGCGATGGTGGTGGTGGTGGCGTGGCGGTACGGCCCCTGCTTCTTGGCGGCGTAGGTGCTGCCCGCGTAAGCCGGGAAGGCCCCACGCTCCTCGGCCA
Source organism: Deltaproteobacteria bacterium (assembly GCA_025350085.1). Taxonomy (GTDB): domain Bacteria; phylum Desulfobacterota; class Desulfovibrionia; order Desulfovibrionales; family Desulfovibrionaceae; genus Humidesulfovibrio. The sequence goes on along the minus strand of JANXYI010000177.1, from coordinate 5,407 downwards.
GGGCCTTGCTGGCCTCTTTCGACTCGTCCTGGATGAAGCCCATGAGGCGCTCGGCCAGGTGCACACCCTCCTGGGAGTTGTAGGCCACGCCCAACTGGTACAGCAGGTCGGCGAAGCCCATGAGCCCCAGGCCGATCTTGCGGTTGGTCTGCACCATCTCGGTGATCTGCGGCAGCGGGTAGACGCTGGCCTCGATGACGTTGTCCAGGAAGCGCACGCTCTGGTGGATGACCTTTTTCAGGCCCTCCCAGTCGATGCCCTCGGGGGCCTCGGCGTCAAAGAAGGCGGCCAGGTTGATGGAGCCCAGGTTGCAGGCCTCGTACGGGAGCAGCGGCTGCTCGCCGCAGGGGTTGGTGGCCTCGATCTCGCCCAGCTGCGGGGTGGGGTTGTCGCGGTTGATGCGGTCGAGGAAGACCATGCCCGGATCGCCGGACTCCCAGGCCTTCTGCACGAGCAGGGCAAAGACCTCGCGCGCCTTGAGGCGCTCGATGACTTCCTTGTTGTGCGGGGCGATGAGGTCGTACTCCTCGTCCTTGTCCACGGCCTGCATGAAGGCCTCGGTCAGGCCAACGGAAAGGTTGAAGTTGTTCAGGTCGCCCTCGCGCTCCTTGGCCCGGATGAAGCGCAGGATGTCCGGGTGGTCCACGCGCAGGATGCCCATGTTGGCGCCGCGACGGGTGCCGCCCTGCTTGATCTGCTCGGTGGCGGTGTTGAAGATGCGCAGGAAGGAGAGCGGCCCGCTGGCCACGCCGCCGGTGGAGCCCACGCGGGAGTCCGTGGGCCGCAGGCGCGAGAAGGAGAAGCCCGTGCCGCCGCCGGACTTGTGGATGAGCGCGGCATACTTCACGGCGTCGAAGATCTGCTCGATGGAGTCGCCCACGGGCAGCACGAAGCAGGCCGCCAGCTGGCCGAGCTCGGTGCCTGCGTTCATGAGCGTGGGCGAGTTGGGCAGGAACTTGAAGCTGGTCAAGAGGTCGTAATATTCGCGCGCGCGCCTCCCCACCTTGCCCTTGCCGCCCTTGAACCTGGCCTCCTGGGCCGCGATGGCGGCCGCCACGCGCCAGAACAGCTCGCGCGGCAGCTCAAAGGGCTTGCCGTCCGGGCCTTTGCGCAGGTAGCGGCGCGCGAGCACCACCTTGGCGTTGTCGTTCAGGGCCACCTCGGGCAGGTCTGACGGCATGGGGGGTATGGGCAGGCGGTCGGCAGAGGGCGGGGTCGCAGTCATGGAGGGTTTCCTTGCGCGCAGTCTACAGGGTTCGGGCCGAACGGCGGATGAAATTTCATCAAATCAGACGGTTGCCCATCGTCTACGTACTTTATCAAGATACTCTAGAAAAATCCAGACGCTGGCGACCCAGGCAGGGCAAGGCCTGCCCCTGGCAACCCGCTGAAGGCAAGGGTTGCGGGGTGAGAAGTTTTTCGCCGTCCCGTTCTGTCCAGGGTGACGGAAGCGCTGAAAAGGGGCCGTGTCCGCCTGTCCGGGAAGTCTGTCAACCCGGAATTTTTGTCTTTTTAGCGGCCCAAAATAGTCCAATTTTATCCAGGCCGCAGACCCCGTGGTATACTGGAGACGAAAAAAAACGGGCTCCTGGGAAAACCCTGGAGCCCGTCCGGAGGTCTTGCAAAGAGGCCGCGGGCGCGTGGCGCCACGGGCCGGGTCAGACCGGAATTACTCGGCCTTCTTCTCGGCGGCGGCTTCCTTCTTCACGGCCTTCTTGGGGGCCTTCTTGGGGGCCTTCTTCTCCTTCTTGGCAGGAGCGGCGACTTCGGCCTTCTCGACCGGGGCGGCGGCGTCGGCGGCGAAGGAAACGCCAGCAAAGGCGAGGACCATGGACATGGCGATAAGGGCTTTCTTCATGATGGTATCTCCTTAGGTGGATCAGTGAGGGGTTTTTGGGAAGGCCCATCCTTCCCTGGTCGAGTCATCTTGTATCACTCCGCCCCTGGAGCGCAAGAGGAAATTTGCATATCACGGCGGCGGGTTAGTCGAAAGTCTAGAGAAATTGTCAAGGCCTGCCGGGACGTTGGGCCCGCGGGGCGGCCCGTCAACCCGCTTTGCAGCGCAACACCGGAGGGGTTTATGGACAAGCGCAAGGCCCTATTATTCCGCAAGACCTATGCCGCCACGGGCTGCCTGGCGGCTGCAGCCAGGGCAGCGGAGATCCCGCTGGACACTGCCCGGCGCCTCAAGATCCTGGGCCAGGCCGACCCGGCCGGTGCGGCGGGGGAGGGCGAGCAGGACGAGTTGGGCCGGGCCGTGGCGGCCCTGGAGTCCGAGGCCGTGCGCCGGGCCCTTGAAGGCGTGGAGGTGCCGGTGTTCCACCAGGGCCGGGAGTGCGGCAACACGGTCAAGCACTCGGACCAGCTCCTGATGTTCCTGCTCAAGACGCTCAAGCCCTCGCGCTATGCCGGGGCCAGGGACGAGGCCTCCGGTGGCCTGGCGCGGACACTGGTGCTGGAGGTCGATCTCTCTGCCGGAGATGAAAAAGAGGCTGAAGGGTAGCGCACCAGCCGGTCGGCTCCTGCCCCGGTTGCAGGGCAATGCGAAATGCGGCCGACGATGGGTTGACAACGCCACGCATTTCCCGTGTATACGTAATCGTAGCCGGGCATCCTGCTGGCCTCGATCAGGCGCCAGAACACACGGGAGGTTCTTCCCATGTCCATCGAACCCGTCGCGTCAGCCACCTCCGCTGCTCCGGTTGTTATGACCGCGCGTCCAGCCCCCGGAAGGCCCTGATGCTCCGGCGGGTACGCAGAAACGATCTCGAGGTCGGGATGTTCGTGGCCAAGTACGGCCAGGGCACCCCGGAAGAGCCCTTCGTGTCCGTGGGCAAGCCGCTCATGTCGCTCCAAAACCTCGACGGCCTTGTGCCGCCGGAGGTGGACGAGGTCCTGATCGACGAGAAGCTGACCCTCAACATGCTGAACAGGCTCCACCGGCAAAAGGAACAGGAGGCTGCGGCGCCGGGTGTCCCGGCGGTACCCCTGGCCGAGGAGCTTCCCGTGGCCGCGAAGCTCTATACCGAGGCCCTGGAGCATGCCCACGGATTCATGGATGACGCGCGCCAGGGGCGGGACGTGGACTACCACGAGGCCCAGCCCATTGTGGACAGCTTCATCCAGAGCGTGTTCCGCAACGAGTCCGCGGCAGCCACCCTGTTCAAGCTCAAGCGCTTCGACGAGTACAGCTACACGCATTGCATCAACGTCGGGGTGCTGGCCATCATTCTGGGCAAGTACCTGGGCCTGGACAAGGACGTGCTGCGCCTGCTCGGCCTCTCCGGGCTGTTCCACGACGTGGGCAAGGCGCGCATCCCCGAGGACATCCTAAACAAACCCGCCCGCCTGACCGCGCAGGAAACGCAGATCGTCAAGACCCACCCGGTGGAGAGCTACAGGATCATTTCCAAGACCGCCGGGCCGGACCCGGACATCCTGCGCGGGGCCATCGAGCACCACGAGCGTTTCGACGGCACGGGCTACCCGCGCGGACTCGCTGGTTCCGGCATCGGCCTCTTCGGGCGCATCATCAGCATCGTCGACGTGTACGATGCGCTGACCAGCAAGCGCTGCTACAAGGAGGGCATGCCCGCGGCCAAGGCCTTGAGCCTCATGTACCAGTGGCGCGATGCCACATTCTCCCCGAACAGCATCGAGCAGTTCATCAAGTGCATCGGCGTGTACCCTGTGGGCAGCTTCGTGCGCCTCAGCAGCGGGGAATACGCCATTGTCACGGGCAGCAATGACAAGAACGCCACCAGGCCAACGGTGAAGGTGCTTTTCGACGCCGGGATGCGCCATACGCCCCCCGCGGTCCTTGACCTTTCCATGGGCAGCCAGGAAATCACCGAATGCCTGAATCCCGCGGACTACCGCGTGGACCTGAGCCGTATGCTGACGGCCTAGCCCTGTTCCGGGCGGCGGAAAATCAGTTCCGGCAACATGGACCAGGCGGGCGGCAGTGTGCCGGGGACAGCGGCTTTCGCGCCCTTGGCGGCCGGTCTGCCGGGCGCCAGGCGGGCCAGGCAGGCTGCGCACAGGGTGCCGTCGGAGTCCTCGAAGAGGCGGTCGGTGCGGTTGATGTGGTGGCCGCAGGCCGCACAGCGGTGGCGGATCATGTGCTCCTCCCGCGTGTGTCTGCACACGCTGCCTCTGCACATGCATCTTGTGTGCCCGGCACCTCTGGTCCAGGCTGACCTATCGGCACACCCTATCCCTGCTAGTGAAAATTCACTTGCGCTGGGGAGCGCTTCTGCTAGCCTGTGCCCATGCAAAGCTTCGGCACATTTTCAGCAGCTCCGCAGAAGGTCCGTCTGACCCAGGGCGTACGCGCCGCGGGTTGAGCCGCCAAGGTGGCTCCAGGGGACCTGGAGCGGATACTTAAGGGCCTGGTGACGGGCCAGGACGAACGCATTCTCTCGGGGCCGCGCGGCGGCAACGAGGACGCGGTGGTGGTGCGCTTTCCGCCCGGCATGGCCCTGGTGCAGACCGTCGACTTTCTGACCCCCGTGGTGGACGACCCGTTCCGCTTCGGCCAGATCGCCGCGGCCAACTCCCTGTCCGATGTCTATGCCGTGGGCGGGGAGCCGCTGACGGCCATGAACGTGTGCTGCTTCCCGGCCCGCAGCATGCCCCCGGAGGTGCTGGGGGCCATCCTGAAGGGCGGGCTGGCCAAGCTCCAGGAGGCCGGGGCCGTGCTCTGCGGCGGCCACAGCGTGGAGGACCCGGAGATCAAGTACGGGCTGTCCGTGTCCGGCGTGGTCGACCCGGACAAAATGTCCACCAACCGGGGCCTTCGGCCCGGCGACGCGCTGCTCCTGACCAAGCCTGTCGGCACCGGGGTGCTGGCCACGGCGGTAAAGGCCGGCCGACCCGGAGCCGAACAATACGAAGAACTGCTGCTGAAGTGGTGCGGCAGGCTCAACCGCGGCGGGGCCGCGGTCATCCGCGAGCTTGGGCTCATCGCCTCCACCGATGTCACGGGCTTCGGCCTGGGCGGGCACCTGCTGGAGATGGCCCAGTCGAGCGGGGTCTGCGCCGAGCTCGACCTGGCGGCCGTGCCCTTCTTCCCCGAGGCCCTGGAGCTGGCCGCGCAGGGGCTGCTGCCCGGCGGCAGCGTGTGCAACCGCAACCACTATCTGCCGCGCACCCGCCTGGCCACTGGCCTGGAGGAGCTGCGCGTGGCGCTCACCTTCGACGCCCAGACCTCGGGCGGGCTCATCCTGGGCGTGCCGCAGGACAGGCTGGCCGAGGCCCAGGCCATGCTTGAGGCCGCGGGCGACCTGTCCGTGTGCATCGGCCGCGCGGAAGCCGCCCAGTCCGGCGGGCCGTTCTTGTCCATTCTCTAGGCTTCCGAGTGGCCAGGGGCGCTGCCCCTGAACTTCGCCAGGGGCGCTGCCCCTGG
>JANXYI010000155.1 GCA_025350085.1 Deltaproteobacteria bacterium | reverse complement strand
GGCCACCACGGCCACGGCGGCGAAGAACTCCTTGCGCCCGGCCAGAACCAGCCAGTCGATGCGCGCGAAGATGGACAGGTCGAAGAGCTCCAGGTAGCGGCGCAGGTCCAGCAGGTCCGGCACCGGGGGCGACTGCGACGCCCAGCTGCGCAACGCCGGGGCGAGCTGCAAGGACGAGGCCCAGGATGAGGCCCAGGATGTGGCGTTGTAGGCCGCGATGGCCAGCAGCGTGAGCAAGAGCGGCCAGATCAGGCCCCGGACAAAGGTGCGCACCAGGAAATAGACGAGGCCGAAGACCACCGGCGGCCCCCAGACAATCACGCTGCGCAGGAGCACGGCGCCCATTTCCGGGGTCGACAGATGGAACAGCCCGGCCAGCGCCGGGGTGTACGCAGCCAGGATCTGGAACCAGGCTTTGATGAGCAGCAGGCCAAAGCCCGCCAGCATGCCGCCGAAGATCCCGGCAGGCAGAAAGCGCAGGCGCTCGGCCATGCCCAGCCGGGAAAAAAACACGCCGATGACGCCGGACACGGCGCTGGCCAGGGCCAGGGCCGCAAGCATGGTCGCCAGGGCCACCGGCAGCGGCGCATGGGCCAGGTCGGCGCCCACGGTGGCCACCAACAGCAGCGTGCACAGCGTGGCCGCCGGGTCCGGGCCGCCCACGGCCACGGGCAGCCGCCCGTGCAGGGCGAAGATCACGGAGCCGAGCACGGCCGGGAACAGCGTCAGGTACAGGGCGTGCGGGAAGGCGGAGGTGAGCGCGGGCACGGAAAAGACCAGCAGGGCCAGGGCCAGGCAGACCAGGCTCTCCTGGACACCGACGAGCAGCCCGCTCAGGAAATTCAGCGCCGGATTGCCCTGAAAGAACTGGCGCAGGTGGTCCAGCAGGCCCTCGGGCTTCTGGCCGGACTCCAGGGCCAGGGAGTCCGCGGCTGGTGCGGGCGCAACAACGCGGCGCAGGGCCGAGGACGGATCAGCGTCAGCCAGATCGTCCAGGCGCACGTCGTTCTCGTCCGGCTCGCGCTGGGGGACCGGCCGCTCCACGGTGCCGAGCTGCCCGCACTGCGGACATTTGGCCTGGCGCCCCAGGAGCCCCTCGGGCAGGGACATGCTGTGCCCGCACGAGGCGCAATGGAACACGGCGCCCCCATTTGCTGTCGAAGGAGCGGCTTGTGGTGCGCTTGGCATGGCGGCTGCTGTTGCATCTGGCGCTACGGCTGGCGGAGCGGCCAGCGCTGCGGCTGCCAGCAGGCTTTCCTGCTCTGGATTCTTCTGCTCGTCGGACACCCTGCCCTCCGTGCTTGATAGCGGAGACTTACCGCCTGATGGACTATGGCAAATTCAAAGAAGTTTCTCAAGGCCGAAGCGCAGAATCCTGCGCATTTACGTGAAGGTCCTGCGCATGACGTCCACCAGCTGCGTCAGCCTGTGCTCGTAGGTGTGCTCGGCCAGGATGCGCGAGCGCGCCGCCCGGGTGATGCGCTGCCGTGCGGCCGGGTCGTGCAGGTAGCGGCCCGCAAGTTCGGCGATGTCCTCGGGCGCGCCATAGACCACCACCTCGCGGCCGGGCTCAAAGAGCGCGTCGAGCTGCGCGCGGCGGTCCGTGAGCACAAAGCCCCCGCAGGCCGGGACGTCGAACACGCGCTGGTTCACCGCGCCCTTCATCTGCCTGCTCGTGCAGTTCAGGCTGACCTGGCTCATGGGGTAGAAGGCGGGCAGGTCGCGGTAGTAGTCCAGGCGCGGGAGCAGCCGCACCGGACGGCCCGGCTCGCCAATCATCCCGAACGCCTCGCGCCAGCCGCCGCAATCCCCGGCGACAACCGTGTCGAACCCGGCGGCGCCAAACCCGGCAAGCGCGCCCACGCAACGCCAGCGGTACTGGCGGGTGGCCTCCCAGGTCAACAGCGACCCGCAGGCCAGGCGCTCCTGCTCGGTGGGCAGCGCGCGGACCTGGGCGGCCAGCTGCGGATGGCTCTGTTCAAGATACTCCGGCACCGAGCGCGCGCTGGAAGCGCCGAATTCGGCTGCAAGGCGCAGGTAGTCGGCGACAAGTTCGGGCGGCCCGGTGCAGGCGTCCAGGCTCTCGGCCACGGCCTGTTGCATGGAATCGCCCACAAAGGAAACCTCGGCCCGCCACAGGTCGGGACCGGGCGGGAGACCGGGGCGAAAGCGCGCGGCGTCCGTGGCCAGGGGCAGGTAGTGCACGTTGGCAAAGCCCTGGGCTTGCAAGCTCGGCACATTGTCCGCGTCCCAGGTGAAGATGACCGTGCCTGGCCCGGCCAGATGACTGGAGCGAGTGGCATAGCGCGAGAGAATGAGCTGCGGGTTGTCCACGAACCAGGAGGCCAGCGGCAGGTGCAGGCGCTGGAGCAGTTCGGCCAGCCGCCCCTCGCTGTCCAGCCCGAAGTGGTTCACGGTGAAGAGGAAGTCCGGCTTGAACTCCAGCACGCGCTGGAGCAGCTCCTCGATGAACCGCGTGCTGCCGCGGGGCTCCGTGCCTACGGGCAGGGCTGACCAGGGCACGCCCAGACGCGTCAGCGCGTCCTTGACCTCGGTCTGCAGGAAGTACGGGCGGTCGAGCAGCAGCACGCGCGGCGCGCTCTGTTGAAATTTCGGATACCGGGCCTGGGTCCAGAAGTCGGCGCGGGCGCTGGCCGCGAGCTCGCCCTCCAGCCGGGCGTAGAGGTCCGGGTCGATGCGCCGGGCGGCCGGGGCCATGAGCGGCGCAAAGGGCAGCCCACCGTGGGCCGCCTGCCAGCGCGTCAGCTCGGCCAGGACAGCCGCCCGATCATCCTGGGTAAGCCAGAGCACGTTGGGCGTATGCCTGTGCCTTTCCCGCGCATCCGTGACAGCCCAGACCGCGGCCTCGCGGTCCACCACGGCCACCGGGCGGCCAGTTGCGGCCAGCAGGTCCAGGGCCTGGCCCAGGCTGGGGCCAAGGAGCACGGGCAGGCTGCGCTGCGGTGCGCCAGTTGCCAGGGCCTGCTCCCGCGCCAGGCCGTCGCGGCCCCAGAGGTGCCGGGTCTTGCCGTGCACCAGCAGGCGCAGGTCCGCCAGCGTTCCGCCTGACACGTTGTCCGCGCGCACAGCCCAGGCCGCGGCCACGGCTTCGGGCCGGGCCACGGATTTAGGCCCGGGCGCGGGTTTAGGCCCGGACGCGGCCCCGGGCCGCGCCTGTCCGGCGTCAGATTTCTTGCGTTTTTGCTGCATGGCGCACCTGTCCGCCCAAATACTTGCAAGGATCGTGACAGGGAAACCTCGACCCTTTGTCCGGGGAACTCCCTGCGCAGCCTAAAGATTCCCTTATCCACGTCCGATAAGCGGGATGAAGGGGCGTATACCGGCACACGGACCGTGCTGGCCCCGCATGAACCCAGGGAAGGGACACATGAACCAAACGAACCGCATCCGGGTGCTGGTCCGCTCTCGCGGCACCGGCACAGATATATTCCGAACCCTTGTCTCCCTGGCCTGCCAGGACGTCGGCGCGCAAAGCCTGGAGATCGTCCTGACCGCCACCAACCCGGAGCTGCACACCGGCCGCGAGGCCAGGCTGCTGCACAGCGCCTTGGGCTTCGGGCAGGTCGAGGTGCTGGACGCGCGCAGCCTTGCCCCGGCCCAGGCCCTGAACCTGGCCGCCAGGGACGGGGACGCCGAACATCTGGCCCTGGTGCCCGAGGGCGCGCGGCTCAACCCGCAATGCTTGTCGCGCTGCCTCGCGGCCATGCAGGGCCGCAGGCCCGCCCAGGCGGTCTTCTGCGAACAGGCGGCCAGCCCGGAGAGACGGCCCCTGGCCCACCCTCTGGCGAGACGCCGGGCCTTCCGGCCCGAGCAGCTCATCCGGCAGAACCCCGTGGGCCCGGTGGCGCTGATCCAGCGCACGGCCTGGGACATCCTGGGCGGCCTGCGCCCGGGCCTGGAATACACCCTGTGGGATTTCTGGCTGCGCCTGGCCCTGGCCGACGGTCGCCTCACCCAATTGGCCGGGCTGGCGGCCACAAGCCCGCCTGTGCCCAGGCTCGCCCCGGAGCTGGACGGCCGGGCCAAGGCCCTGCTCGTGGTGCACACGCCCGGGGCCTTTGAGCCCGACGTCTGCCGCTGGGCGCTCAGCCTGCTGCGCGGCGACGCCTGGGCCCTGCCCTTTGAGCCGGGCATCATCCCGGCCCCGCGCGACGTGGCCGCGCTCTTCGCAAACCTCGGCGCGCCCTTCACCCCCCGCAGTCCCGGCTGGGACCAGGGGCAGTGCCGGAGCGCCTGAAGGCACACCGACAGCCAGGGCTACCCATCCAGGTTCAAGCTGTCCGGCTTCTGGACGCTTCCGTCCTTGAGACCCTTGCCCACGTTCCAGCAGGGCGCCACCTCGGCCCCGAGACTCCAATATTTGGCGCTGGCCATG
>JANXYI010000027.1 GCA_025350085.1 Deltaproteobacteria bacterium | reverse complement strand
CTCGCGTCAAGCGTGGACTGCGCGCCAAGCGATCATGTCAATGCGGGGCTGCGCACACCGGAGGGGCTGCGCCTAGGCATGACTCGAGCCGAGGTCGAAGCCTTGCTGGGCGCTCCCGACGGCAGCGCTGCGGATCGGATCGGATATGCGCGGCGCTTCAAGCTTCCCGCTACGAAGCGGCTGTTGCGCGAATTGGGCAGGGAGCCCGAGCCGGGCGAGGATACCGTGCTGCGCTACCAGCAGGTCATGATCTGGTTCCAAGGCGGACGTCTCGCCGGATTCGCGGTGGAGCAGAACTCCCACTACAACTGAGCCCCAGCATGTCGGGCGTAAGGGGACGCCCTCATGTCACGAAGTAAGCTTCCAACGCGCTGGTCCTGTGTCTCACCCTCGCCATGCCGGGCAACGCTGGTGCGAAGGGCCAGAGTTCGCTCGTGCTCGTGGGGGAAGAGGCACGCGCCTACCTTGAGCCCCGGCCGCCGGAGGCGTATTCTCTTTCTCCGGCCTACTGCACCTGCGTGGTCATTTTGAGGCCGTATTTTTCGATCTTGGCGATGAGTGTGGGCCGCGACAGGCCGAGGAGCTTGGCGGCGCGGGTGCGGTTGCCGCCGGTGATTTCGAGCGCCTCGGCGATGGTGCCGCGGGCCACGGCGTCGAGCACGTGCTCATAGGCCGCGTCCCCGGCCGCATCCAGGAGGGCCTGGCGGATGAAGGCGCGCAGGGGGTTGTCCCCAAGGCTGGGGCCAGTGCCGGGACCGTTGCCCCTTGCGGAGGGTTCCAGCTGGTTGTGGAGGCCCGGCAAGCCGTCCAGGCTGCCGCTTTTGCCGATGGCCTGGCGCATCTCCTCGGCGCCGATGGGTGCGCCCCGGCTGAAGATGAGCGCCTTCTGCAGGGCGTTGGCCAGTTCGCGCACGTTGCCCGGCCAGGGGTGGGCGGCGAGCAGATCCAGGGCCTCGGGGGTCAGCCCCGGGCTCTGCATGTCCATCTCCCGGGCCAGGCGCGAGAGGAAGTGCCGGGCCAGCAGGGCCACGTCGCCCTCGCGCGCGCGTAAGGGCGGCAGGCCCACGGTGACGACCTTGAGGCGGTAGTACAGGTCCTCGCGGAAGCGGCCTTCGGCCACGGCAGCCTCCAGGTCGCGGTTGGTGGCGGCCAGGATGCGCACGTCCACCGGGATCAGCTCGCGGCCGCCCAGGCGTTCCACCTGCTTTTCCTGGAGCAGCCGCAATATTTTCGCCTGGATGGGCAGCGGCATGTCGCCGATCTCGTCCAGGAACACAGTGCCGCGTCCGGCCTGTTCGATCTTGCCCACGCGCCGGGCGCTGGCCCCGGTGAAGGCGCCCTTTTCGTAGCCGAAGAGCTCGGCCTCCAGCAGGGTCTCGGGGATGGCCACGCAGTTGATGACCACAAAGGGCTTGGCCGCGCGGGCGCTGTGCTGCCACAGGGCGCGCGCCACCAGCTCCTTGCCCGTGCCGGACTCGCCGCGGATGAGCACGAGGGCCTCGGTGGGCGCGGCGCGGCCGATGGCCTTGAAGACCTCCTGCATGGCGCGGCTCTGGCCCACGAGCGCGTCGCCCTGGGTTTCGGCGTCGGCCTCGTCCTTCGGGTCAATAGCCACATGGGCGCGCGCCAGGCGCCCGGCGTCCAGGGCCTGGTGGATGAGCCGCAGGATGTCCGGGATGTCAAAGGGCTTCAGGATGTAGTCAAAGGCCCCGAGTTTGGTGGCCTCGATGGCTGTCTCGGTGCCGCCGTAGGCGGTCATGATGATCACCGGCAGGTTGGGCACGGCTGTGCGCATCCGCTGCATGGCGGCAATGCCGGTGATGCCGGTCATGCGCACGTCCATGACCACCAGGTCCGGGGCGTTTGCGGCCACCTCGGCCACCCCGGCCTCGCCGGAGCCCGCGGTGCGCACCTCGAAGCCCTCGGCCTCCAGGATCTTGCCGAAGCTTTGGCGCAGCTGGGCGTCGTCGTCCACAATCAGAATCTGGGCCATGTCTTCTCCCTGCGGTCGGTGCCGAAGGTTTCAGGTGGCGGTGGCTTCAATGAACCCGGCGAAGCTATGAACCCGGCGAAGCCGGTCAGGATCTGAGCCAGACCTTCTCCCGGACGGGCAGCACGAGGACAAAGGTCGCGCCCTGGTGGTTCTTGTCCGCTGGTTTGAGGTGGATGTAGCCGCCGTGCTCCTCCATGATGCGCTTGGCAATGGCCAGCCCCAGGCCCGTGCCCTCCTCCTTGGTGCTGAAGAAGGGCTGGAAGACCTTGTCCTGGACCTCGGGCGGGATGCCTGGCCCGGAGTCCGAGAGCTGGAGGATGACCACGCGGCCAAGCGGCTCCAGGAACCCGGTCTGTTCGGTGATCTCGATGCGTCCGTTCTCGCCCATGGCGTCGCAGGCGTTCAGGATGAGGTTCACCAGCGCCTCCTTGAGCTGCTCCGGGTCCACGTCGACCTCGGGCAGGGGCTGCTCGCGCACCAGGCGTACGTCCACGG
>JANXYI010000025.1 GCA_025350085.1 Deltaproteobacteria bacterium | reverse complement strand
CTCCCCGGCAATGGCCGAGCGAACTTTGTCGGCCGTGCCCACGGGCACCGTGGACTTGTTGACCACGATGAGCGCAGAGCCCATGGTCCGGCCGATCTCCTGGGCCACGGCGTCGACGAAGCAGAGGTCGCAGGTCCCGTCGTCGCCCGAAGGGGTGCCCACGCAGATGAAGGCGAACTCCGCGCCGTTCAGGCCCTCGGCCAGGTTCGTGGTGAACACGAGGCGGCCCTCGGCTGAGTTGCGGCGCACCAGCTCCGCCAGGCCGGGCTCGAAGATGTGGATGCTCCCGGCGCGCAGGGTGTCCACGACGTGCTGGCTTTTGTCCACGCAGCGCACGTGGTTGCCCATTTCCGAGAGGCAGGCTGCGGTGACCAGGCCGACGTAGCCGGTGCCGACGATGCAGACGTTCATAGGTTCTCCTCGCAAAGACGGATCAATGGCTGCGGACCGCTTGGGGGTACCTGCACCCAGGCCCGTTGTCAACGCGGGGAGGCCGATCCGCTCAGGGGCCGGTTGCCTTTGCCCCCCGAAAGGCGTAAGATTCCGCCTGAGCTAGCAATCTCCGGAGGTATGCATGCCCCTTCTGTGCGTCAATGTGGACCACATCGCCACCCTGCGCCAGGCCCGCCTGGGCCGCGAGCCCGACCCTGTCTTGGGTGCCCATGAGGCCGAGCTGGGCGGCGCGTCCGGCATCATCGTGCACCTGCGCGAGGACCGCCGCCACATCCAGGACCGCGACGTGGAGATCCTGCGCCGCACGGTGGGCACCAAGCTGAACCTGGAGATGGCGGCAACGGCCGAGATGCAGGACATCGCCCTGCGCCTCCGGCCGGACACCGTGTGCCTGGTGCCCGAGAAGCGCCAGGAGCTGACCACCGAGGGGGGCCTCAACTGCATCGGCCGCGAGGGCGAGCTCTCGGCCTTCCTGGCCCCGCTTTTGGCCCAGGACATCGAGGCCAGCCTGTTCATCGACGCCGACCCGGCCCAGATCGAGGCAGCGAGCAAGACCGGCGCGCAGTTCATCGAGATCCACACCGGCCACTATGCCGACGCCGTGAGCCCGGCCGCGACCAAGGCCGAGCTGGAGAAGATTTTGACCGGCATCCGCCACGCCCAGGGCCTGGGCCTCAAGGTCAACCTGGGCCACGGCCTGAACTACGTGAACGTCCTGCCCTTTGCCCACGTGCCGGGCATTGTCGAGTACTCCATCGGCCACAGCATCGTTGCCCGCGCCGCGTACGTCGGCCTGCGCCAGGCCACCCGCGACATGGTCGAGATCCTGCGCGGCTTCTGCGATTGAGGGCGCGCGCGTGATCCTGGGCATCGGGCTGGACGTGGCGGAGATCCCGCGCATCCGCGAGTCGCTCACGCGCTTCGGCGTGCGCTTCACCCGGCGCATACTCACCAACGCCGAGGCCGCCGGAATGCCGACCGCCGACCCCGCGCCTTACGTGGCCGCGCGTTTCGCCGCCAAGGAGGCCGCGGCCAAGGCGCTTGGCACAGGCTTTGCCCTGGGCGTGACCCAGACAAGCATCGAGGTGCTGCGCCTGCCCTCGGGCGCCCCGGCCTTGCAGCTGCACGGCAAAGCCCTTGAAATCGCGGACAAGATGGGCGTACAGAGGATACACGTCTCCCTGACCCACGGCCGCGACGTTGCCGCCGCCACCGTGATCCTGGAGGGCGCGAGCTGATTGACGAGGGCGCCGGACCCGCGCCCGCACGCCAAGCACAAGGAGCCTGCAATGCCCAAGCCCCCACGGTCCATGCAGCCGGGCCTGTTCGACCCCCTGCCCAGCCCGGCGGAGATGTCCGCCTGGGACAAAAGCGCCATCCAGGACTTCGGCCTCAAGGCCGAGCTGCTCATGGAGAACGCCGGGGCCGCGGCGCTCGCTGTCCTGCGCGAGGCTTACGGCCCGCTTGACGGCGAGCTGGTGCTGCTCGTGGCCGGGGGCGGCAACAACGGCGGCGATGCCTTTGTGCTGGCCCGCAGGCTGCTGGACGAGGGCGCCGAGCCCATCGTGCTGCACACCCGCCCCATCTCCGCCTACCGCGCCGAGGCCCGCTACCACCTGGACCTGGCCCGGCGCGCCGGGGTCCTCTGCCGCCACCTCACCCCTGGCCGCGCCAAGGCCGTGCTCTCGAGCTGCGAGGCCCCGGATATTCTGGTGGACGGGCTCCTGGGCACGGGCTTCAGCGGGGAGCTTTCGCCCGAGGCGCTGGCCCTGGTGCAGGGCATGAACGCCCTGGGCACGAACTGTTTCGTCCTGGCCCTGGACGCACCCTCTGGCCTGGACGGGCTCACGGGCCAGCCCCGGCCCGAGGCCGTGCGCGCGGATGTTACCGTGGCCTTCCACGCGCCCAAGCTGGGCACGGTCCTGCCCCAGGCCGCGCCCTATGTGGGCAGCCTAATCACGCGGGCCATCGGCATCCCGCGCGCGGTCATGGACCAGACCCCGCCGCGCCAGGTGCTGCTCACCGAGCGCCTGTTCAGCCTGCTGCCGCCCCCGAACGCGGAGATGCACAAGGGCCGCGCCGGGCACGTGCTCGTGCTGGGCGGCAGCGAGGGCCTGACCGGCGCGGCCCAGCTCTGCGCCCTGGGCGCGCTGCGCGCCGGGGCCGGGCTGGTCACCGTGGGCTGCCCGCGCGGGGTTTTGGCCGAGGTCAAGGCCGGGATTCCGGACATCATGGCCCTCGGCCTCGGCCAGGGCCGGACCTGGACCCCGGACTGCATGGATTCGCTGATCCCGACCCTCGGCCGCTACGACTGCGTGGTCATCGGGCCGGGCCTGGGCCGCAACCAGGAGGCCGCAGAGTTCCTGGCGCTCTTCCCCCGGGCCTTTGCCCAGGCCTTTGATAAGGGTTGGGCCACCCCGTGCATCTACGACGCCGACGCGCTCTTTCACCTAGCCCAGAACCCGAAGCTCATGAGCGAGCTGCCGGGCGACGCCGTGCTCACCCCGCACCCCGGCGAGATGGCCCGGCTGCTCGGCATGGGCATGGGCGAGGTCCAGGCCGACCGCGTCACGGCCGCGCACCGCTTCCTGGCCACGCACCCCCAGGTGCTGACGCTCAAGGGCGCGGGCACGCTGGTGGGCCAGGGCGAGATACTGCACCTCTCGCCCATCGTCACGCCCAACCTGGCCGTGGGCGGCTCCGGCGACGTGCTGGCCGGGGTCATCGCCGCGATTTTGGCGCGCGGCATCAAGCCCCTGCCTGCGGCAGCCCTCGGCGTTTACTGGCACGGGCTCTGCGGGCTGGCCCTGGCGCAAGACTTTCCCGGCCGGGGCAACCTCCCCACGGAGATCGCCCATACACTTCCACTCGTCCTCAAGGAGCACATGCCATGTTGAAGGCTCTTGACATCATGACCCCCAATCCCGTGACCCTGGCCCCGGACACCGACATCCGCACCGCCGCGACCCTGCTGCTGGAAAAGAAGATCAACGGCGCGCCCGTGGTCGACGAAAAGGGCCGCCTGGTGGGCGTGCTCTGCCAGAGCGACCTGGTGGCGCAGCAGAAGCAGGTCACCCTGCCCTCGGTCTTTGCCCTGCTCGACGGCTTCATCGCCCTTTCCAGCCGCGACGACTTCGAGCGCGAGATGCAGAAGATCGCCGCCACCAAGGTGGCCCAGGCCATGACCGCAGACCCCAAGACCGTGACCCCGCAGACGCCCATCGACGAGATCGCCACGATCATGGTCAACGAGAAGCTGTTTACCCTGCCCGTGGTGGACTCGGGCAAGCTGGTGGGCGTGGTGGGCAAGGAAGACATCCTGCGCACCCTGCTGGGCCACGTCGGCTAAAAACGCGGTGGCGGGCGTGCTGCTCCACCTGCCCCGGGCCGAGGACACCCTTGCACTGGGCGCAGCGCTCGGCCGCGGCCTGGCTGGCGCGCCGGGGCCCGTGGCGCTGCTGCTGGCCGGACCGCTGGGCTCCGGCAAGACCACGCTGGTGCGCGGGCTGGTGTCTGTGCTGCCCGGCGCGGATGCGGCCGAGGTCGCCAGCCCCAGCTTCAACCTGGTGAATCTGTACCCCACCCGGCCCCGGGTGGCCCATTTCGACCTCTACCGCCTGGGCAGCGTTCTCCCCGAGGAGTTCGAGGAACTGCTGGGCGCACCAAACACCCTGCTCGTGGCCGAATGGATCGACCGGGTGGCGGAAAACCTGTGGCCCGGCGAGGCCCTGCACCTCGAATGGCTGCCGGTTAGCTCTGGACGGGCGCTCAAAATCAGGGCATGGGGAAAGGCGGCCAGCGCCCTGCTTGAGGACCTGGCCCCGGCGCTCAACCATTGGCAGAAGGGTTCAGGTGTATGAAGAACATCGTGGTCCAGAAATTCGGCGGCACCTCCGTGCGCAACCTCGAGTGCATGAGGCAGGTGCTGCAAAACGTCCGGCGGCCGCTCGGTGCGGGCAGCAAGGTCATCGTGGTGCTCTCGGCCATGGCCGGGGAGACCAACCGGCTGCTGGCCCTGGCCAAGGAGTGGTCATCCTGTCCGGACGCGGCCGAGCTCGACAGCCTCGTGTCCACCGGCGAGCAGATCTCCGTGGCGCTGTTCGCCATCATGGCCAAGGACGAGGGCATCAACTGCCGCTCGGTGCTCGGCTTCCAGGTGCCCATCGTGAGCAACGACTCCTACGGCAAGGCCCGCATCGGGAGCATTGACAGCGAAAAATTGATCGGGATGCTCGAGGACCACGACGTGCTCGTGGTGGCCGGGTTCCAGGGCGTGGACGAGCACGGGCGCATCACCACGCTCGGCCGCGGGGGTTCGGACACCTCGGCCGTGGCCGTGGCTGCGGCGCTCAAGGCCGAAGTTTGCGAAATCTACACCGACGTGCCGGGCGTGTTCACCACGGACCCGAACATGTGCGCCGAGGCCAAGAAGCTCGACCGCATCTCCTACGACGAGATGCTGGAGATGGCCAGCATGGGCGCCAAGGTGCTGCAAATCCGCTCCGTGGAATTTGCCAAGAAATACAACGTTGTCGTGCATGTGCGCTCCACTTTCAGTGACGAGCCCGGCACCATAGTCACCCAGGAGGATGCAAACATGGAAACAGTCCAGGTCTCCGGCGTCGCCTACGACAAGGATCAGGCCCAGGTCACGCTGGTGGGCGTGCTCGACGAGCCCGGGGTCTGCGCCTCGGTCTTCACGCCCATCGCGGAGAAAAAGATCCTGGTGGACATGATCGTGCAGAACCCGAGCAAGGAGGGCCGCACGGACATCACCTTCACCGTGGGCCGGGCCGACCTGGACGCCACGCTGAGGCTCATGGAGGCCCTCAAGCCCGAGATCGGCTTCAAGGCCCTGCTGTCGGACAAGAGCGTGTCCAAGGTCTCGGTCATCGGGGTCGGCATGCGCAACCACTCAGGCGTGGCGGCGCAGGCCTTCCGCGCCATGCGCGACGAGAACATCAACATCCTCATGATCAGCACCTCGGAGATCAAGCTCTCCTGCCTCATCGAGGACAAGTACACGGAACTCGCGGTGCGCACCCTGCACCAGACCTTTGTCGGACAGGAGCAAGTGGGGTAGAACGACCATGCTTAAGGCCAGCATCTACGATACGACCCTCAGGGACGGCACCCAGGCGGAAGAACTGCACCTCACCACCGAGGACAAGATCCGCATCGCGGTCAA
The DNA here is from genome assembly GCA_025350085.1 of Deltaproteobacteria bacterium. Classification (GTDB taxonomy): domain Bacteria; phylum Desulfobacterota; class Desulfovibrionia; order Desulfovibrionales; family Desulfovibrionaceae; genus Humidesulfovibrio. The sequence continues at coordinate 740 of JANXYI010000025.1, read as the reverse complement.
GCTGGACGAGCTGGGAATCCAGTACATCGAGGGCGGCTGGCCAGGCTCCAACCCCACGGACAAGCTGTTCTTCAAGGAAATCAAGAACTACGCCCTGAAGAACGCCAAGGTGGCGGCCTTTGGCAGCACGCACAACGCCAAAAGCGCGCCGGACGCCGACCCGAACCTGCGCGCCATCCTGGACTCGCGCGTGGAGGTGGCGACCATCTTCGGCAAGAGCTGGGACTTCCACGTGACCCACGCCCTGCGCGTCACGCTTCCGCGCAACCTGGAACTCATCAGCGGCAGCCTGGCTGCGCTGCGCGGCGGGGTGCGCGAGCTGTTCTTCGACGCCGAGCACTTCTTCGACGGCTTCAAGGCCAACCCGGACTACGCGCTCTCCTGCCTCAAGGCCGCGCAACAGGCCGGGGCCGACGTGCTCGTGCTCTGCGACACCAACGGCGGCACGCTGACGAGCGAGGTCTCGGAGATCATCCAGCGTGTGCAGCAGGCGCTGCCCGGCGCAAGCCTCGGCATCCACACCCACAACGACGCCGAACTGGCCGTGGCCAACGCGCTGGAGGCCGTGCGCCTGGGGGCAACGCAGGTGCAGGGCACGGTGAACGGCTACGGCGAGCGCTGCGGCAACGCCAACCTCTGCTCCATCATCCCCAGCCTGGAGCTCAAGATGGGGGTCAGCTGCATCGGGCCGGAAAACCTGAAGAAGCTGACCAGCGTGGCCCACTATGTGTCCGAGACCG
>JANXYI010000432.1 GCA_025350085.1 Deltaproteobacteria bacterium | reverse complement strand
GCCTCAGGCCCCACAGCCGCCGGAGGCCTCTCCCAGCATTCCCAGCAGGCGCGGCAGCACGGTTTCGGGTGCGAGGCCAGTGAGGCAGGCGTAGTTCAGGGCGCAGCCGGACTCGTCGCAGGGCTGGCAGGGCAGACCCTGGCAGATGTCCTCGTGGCCGGGGCCTGGGTAGGTCCAGGCGGTGCTGGTTGAGCCGCGGATAGTGAGGGTGGATGTGCCCACGGCCAGGGCAAAGTGCCGGGGCGAGGAGCAGTTGCCCAGGTGCAGGGCAGCAACGGCCTGGACCGCGGCCATTTCGCGCAGGGAGAGCATGTTGGCCGGGACGATGACCTGTTGGCCGAGGTCCGCGGCCTGGGCCACCTGGCGCACCACGTCGAGTTCGCCGGGGCCGTAAAGAAGGACAAAGCGCAGGTCAGGCCTGGCCTGGGCCGCCAGCTGAAGCAGCCGGGCGTAGTGCTCGGCGGGCCAGCAGCGCGAGGCCCGGCGGTGGGTTGAGTCCACGGTGACGAGGGTGTTCTCATCAGTGACACCCCACTGGGCCAGGAGTGCACCCGCGCGGGCCCTCACGGAGTCGGACAGGTACAGGCGCGGTGGGTCGTTCAGCCAAGGCAGGTTCAGGGCATTCATGAGCACCCCGGCCTTGCATTTGGCTGCATAGGGGCCGGAGACCGGCGCCCAGTGGGTGTAGAAGAGCCGGTTGTACCAGGGCGGCGGGTAGGAGAGCTTCACCGGCGCACTGGCCAGCATGAGCACCCAACGGATGCGCGGCAGCTGCTGGAAGTCGATGATCAGGTCGTAGCCCTGGCCGTCCGGGCCCTGGCCCACGCGGCGGTAAAACTTCAGGCTGTCCAGGAGGCCGAGGCTGCGGTCCATTTCCCAGACGTGCCCGACCTCGGGATTGTATTCGAGCACCGGGGCGCACTTCTTCTCGGTGAACACATCGATGCGTGCGTCCGGGAAGCGGGTCTTGAGCATGTGGATGGACGGGGTCAGGAGCAGCACGTCGCCGATCTGCCGCAGCTGGCAGCAGAGGATGCGCCTGGGGTTCAAGTCCGCCAGGCCTTGGGTGCGGAAGGAGGTTGGGCTCGGCATGGTGGCAGGCCTAGTGGGCGCAGCCGTACTGCATCTCGTACAGGCGCTGGTAGATCTCGCAGCGTTCCAGCAGCTTGGCGTGCTTGCCCTGGTCCACGATGCGCCCGTTCTCCATGACCACGATGAGGTCCGCCGTGAGGATGGTCGACAGCCGGTGGGCGATGACCAGACTGGTGCGCGACTGCATGAGGTTTTCCAGCGCCAGCTGCACGATGCGCTCGCTCTCGGTGTCGAGCGCGCTGGTGGCCTCGTCCAGGATGAGCAGGGGCGGGTTCTTCATGATGGCCCGGGCGATGGTCAGGCGCTGCTTCTGCCCGCCGGAGAGCTTGACCCCGCGCTCACCCACCAGGGTCTTGTAGCCCTCGGGCAGCTCCAGGATGAACTCGTGGGCATAGGCGGCCTTGGCCGCGGCCTCGATCTCGGTCTGGGAATACTCCCGCGTGGCTCCGTAGGCGATGTTCTCGGCCACGCTGGCGTTGAACAGGAAGGTGTCCTGGGCCACCAGGCCCATGCTCCGGCGCAGGGTTTTCAGGTCATAGTCCGGCAGGGGCCGCCCGTTCAGGGTGATGCGCCCGGACTGGGGGTCGAAGAAGCGCGGCAAAAGGCTGGCCAGGGTGGTCTTGCCCGAGCCGCTGGGGCCGACGATGGCCACGCGCTCCCCGGCCTTGACCACGAGGCTGACGCCCTCCAGGGCCGGGCGGGGGGTGTTGTCGTAGCCAAAGGTCACGTTCTCGAAGGCCACCTCGCGGAAAGGTTCGTCCAGGGACACCTGGCCGCCCTTCTCGCTGACCAAGCCGGCCATGTCCATGATCTCAAACACGCGCTCGGCGCCGGTAAGCGCCATCTGCAGGTCGATGTTGGAGGCGTTGATGCGCTTGATGGGCTCGTAGAGCAGGACCAGAGAGGTCAGGAAGGACAACAGCGCGCCGGAGGTCAGATCTCCCGCGATGACGCGGCTGCCGCCGTACCAGAGCACCAGCCCGGCGGCAAAGGAGCCGATGATCTCCATGATGCGCGAGGACTGCTCCGTGGCGCGGATCTGCTTGCGGCTCACCTCCACGTTGTTCTCGGCCTCGTCGTCGAAACGCCGCGCCTCGCGGACCTCGGTGGCAAAGCCCTTGATGACCTTGATGCCCGAGAGCCCCTCCTGGATGAGCACGCTGACGTCGGACACGCTGACCTGGGCCTTGCGCGCCAGTTTGCGCAGCCGCTTGCTGAAGGTGATGAAGGGGTACAGGGTCGCGGGCAGCACCAGAATGCCCCAGAAGGCCAGCTTCCAGTCCAGGTAGAAGACGTAGAAGGTCAGGCCGACGACGGAAAAAACCTCGCGCACGAGCATGATCAGCGAGGGCAGGCTGGAGCGCACCAGCCCCACGTCGTTCAGGATGCGGCTCATGAGCATGCCCACCTGGGTGTCATTGAAGAAGCTCATGGGCAGGCACAGCATCCGGCTGTAGAGTTCCTTGCGGATGTCGTTGATGGCGTACAGCCCGGCCGTGTTCATGAAATAGACCTGGATGAAGCGGAACACGCCCTTGAGGCACATGAGCCCGATGACGCCCACGGTGACCATCTGCAGGGCCAGCATGTCCTTTTTGATGAGCACATCGTCCACGGCGAACTTGACCAGCCAGGCGCTGGCCGCAGCGCAGGGAGCCACGACGAGCATGCCCATCACGCCCAGGGCGATGCGTTTCTTGTAGGGCAGAAAATAGCGCAGGCTGCGTTGCAACAGGCGCAGGGAATGCTGGATTCCGGATGTCTTTAGCTCGCTCAAATGGCGCTCCCTGGGGCGTTGCCCAGCCAGAAGCGGCGGGGTTGCGTCCGTATACCCGTACTTCACGCGGGATGGCAAGGCGGCGGGAGGCGGGGTCTGGCCAGGGGCCGCGGGCCGGTCAGGGCAGCGCGACGCCGGGGAACTGCGCGCTCCCGTCCGGCGCAAGGATGAGGGGATGCGTGGCGTCCTTGCCCGAGATGTCCGCCACGGGCAGGGGCCAGGCGATGCCCAGCGCGGGGTCGTCATGGCGCAGCCCGCCCTCGCATTCCGGGGCGTAATACTGCGTGGTCAGGTAGAGTATCTCGCTGTCGTCCTCCAGGGCCTGGAAGCCGTGCGCGAACCCCTGGGGCACGCACAGGGCTAGGCGGTTTCCGGGCGTCAGCTCCACGGCCCGCCACTGGAGGTAGGTGTCCGAACCCTGGCGGATGTCCACCGCCACGTCATAGATCCGGCCCCGCAAACAGCGCACGACCTTGGCCTCGGCCCTGGGCGGGTGCTGGAAGTGCAGGCCGCGCACGGCTCCCTTGATCCGGGTCAGGGAGTGGTTGACCTGGACAATGGGGCCGGGAAGCCCGAGTCCGGCCAGCTCCGCAGCGCAGAACAGCCGGGCGAAGGCCCCCCGGTGGTCCTCGAAGGCCGCGGTCTCGATGAGGAAGAGGCCGGCCAGGGGCAGGGGGCGGAAGGTGAGGTTGCCCACGTGCGCCTCCCTATCCGGCCGAAGCCGCGCCCACGAATTCGCGCACGCGGGACAGGCACAGTTCGCGCAGTTTGACGCTGTCCGCGCCCTCGGCCCAGGCGCGGTACCAGCCGCAGGTCCAGAGCAGGGCCTCGTCCAGCTGCACGCGCGGCCGCCAGCCGAGCAGCGCGCGGGCCTTGGCGCAGTCGAGCACCAGCAGCCCGGCCTCGTGCGGGTGCGGCTCTTCATCCAGATCCAGGCGCGCGCCCTGGCCCCAGAGCTCGGCAAAGCGCGCGGCCACCTGGCCCACGCTGCGCACATCCTCGGGGCCGGGTCCGAAGTTCCAGCCGCCGCCGAATTCCGGGCCGGACTCGATGAGTTTGCGCGCCAGGAGCAGGTAGCCGGCCAGCGGCTCCAGCGCGTGCTGCCAGGGGCGGACGGCCTCGGGCCGGCGGATGCGCACGGCCTGGCCCTGGCTGAAGGCCCGGGCCATGTCCGGCGCCAGGCGGTCGGCGGCGAAGTCGCCCCCGCCGAGGACGTTGCCCGCGCGCGCCGTGGCCAGCGTGGTGCGGTGCGC
>JANXYI010000429.1 GCA_025350085.1 Deltaproteobacteria bacterium | reverse complement strand
CGCCATCCAGAAGCGCTACGAGTCCGTGCAGCAGTTCCAGGCCGACTTCCAGCAGGAGCTGACCAATGCGGCCAGCGGCGGCGTGGAGAAGCGCAGCGGGAAGATCTGGTTCCGGCAGCCGTCGCTGGTGCGCTGGGAGACCTACAAGCCGGAGAAGGAGACCCTCGTGGTGGGCCAGAGCGTGGTCTGGAACTATTTCGAGGCCGACCGCACGGCCATGAAGTACCGCACGACCCAGGTCTTCAATTCCAAGACCATGATCCGCTTCCTGTCCGGCAAGGCAAACCTCAAGGAAGACTTCAAGGTTCAGGAACAAGGCAATGAAAACGGGCTGATAAAAGTGCGCCTGGTGCCCAATGAGCCGGAGCCGACCATGGTCATGGCCTACATCTGGGTGGACCCCAAGACGCATCTGCTGGGCCGGGTGCTCATCGTGGATTTCTTCGGCAACGGCAACCAGGTCACCTTGCAGGGCCTGGTCACGGACAAGCGCGTGGACGCCAAGTCCTTCGAGTTCACCCCGCCCGCTGGCGTGCAGATCCGCGACAACAGCAAGCAGCAGTAGGCCGGAACCTATTCCGGCGCCAGGCCCACGGCCGTGCGCAGGCGCGCGACCTCGTCTCTTGTCAGCACCCGGGCCGCACCGGGTTTAAGGCTGCCCAGCTCCAGGAAGCCCTGGCGTACGCGCACCAGCCGGAGCACCGTGCGGCCCATGTCGCGGCACATGCGCCGGATCTGGCGGTTCAAGCCCTGCACGAGCGTCATCTCCAGCCAGGCCTCGCGCTCGTCCTGCCGCAGTACGCGGACCTCCACCGGCGCCAGCTTTTCGCCCTCAGAGAGCGTCATGCCCCGGCGCATGACCTCGAGCCAGGCCTCGTCCACCTGCCCGCGCACCAGCACGTGGTACACCTTGGGCAGGTGCCAGCGCGGGGAGATGAGCCGGTTCATGAGGCTGCCGTCCGTGGTCAGCAGCAGCAGGCCCTCGGAAAAGTAGTCCAGCCGTCCCACATGCAGCAGCCGGTGCGCTCTCAACTCTTGCGGGAGGATGTCAAACACCGTTTTCCGGCCCTGGGGATCGCGCGCGGTGGTGACCACCTGCACGGGCTTGTGCATGAGCACGGTCACGTGCTGCTGGGCCGCGCCCGCAGGGTAGGGCGAGCGCACGGCCTGGCCGTCCACCAGCACCACGTCGTCCGCTGGGTTGACCCGGACCCCGGGTCCGGCCACCAGAACCCCGTTCAGCTGCACCCGCCCCTGCAGGATGAGCTCGTCCGCGCCCCGGCGCGAGGCCACGCCGCACTCGGAAAGGTACTTATTGATGCGTATGGTGGGATCGTTGTTGTGGGTCATACATTCCGGTAGGTTACATGTTTAGACTAAGTCTTGAAATTCTCTAGTGTCGTGTCAGGGCCCCTTCGGGAGCAATTGGGAGCGGAACAGGCGTCTGGCCAAGGCCCTTCAAACGGTTTTTCTTGCCAGTGGCGCCCGCAGAAAGTAAACATCCTGGCCTGGGAAGCAACAGGAGCGGTTTCAGCCTCGGCACGCGCCGCCCGGACCAATTCCCGCAGCAAGCCCCGTGCCCCTTAAGTGGAACGACAACCCCGGACACCCCATGCGCCTTGACCCTGCCCGCATCGCCCCGGCCCTCACGGTCCTGTACCGGCTGTGGGTGCGCAGCATCCGCTTCCTGGACGCCGGAGGCATGGACCCGGTGCGCGCCTGTCTGGACTCCGGCCGTCCGGCCATGCTGGTCCTCTGGCACGAGGAGCTGTTTGCCCTCACCGGCTACGGCTCCCTGGCCATGACGAACCGCGCGGCCACGGTGGTCAGCGACAGCCGCGACGGCGAGCTCATCGCCCGGGTCCTTGAACGCATCGGCTATGCCACGGCCCGGGGCTCCAGCACGCGCGGCGGCCTCAAGGCCCTGAAGCAGCTGCGCCAGCACATGGAGGCCGGGCGCGTGGGCGTGCTCACGGTGGACGGCCCGCGCGGGCCGCGCCAGAAGGTCAAGGACGGGGCCGTGTACCTGGCCCAGAAGAGCGGGGCGCTGCTCTTTCCCGTGCGCTCCCGGCCCTCGTCTTGCCACGTCTTCAAACGCTCCTGGGACCATTTCCAGCTGCCCCTGCCGTTCTGTTCCTGCGTGGTGCGCATCGGCAAGCCGCTCAGCTTCGCGCCAGGCAAGATCTCGGCCGAAGAACTGGCCCAGGGCAGCCTGCGCCTGGAGCAGGCCCTGCACGACACCCTGCCGGACAGCCCGCCGGCCTAGCCCAGTCAGAGGCGAACCGTCACCGGCCGACAAACGGACCGGACAACGGGCCGAAAAACGGGCCGGACAACTGGACAGAGGGCCGTCCGCCCCCTCCCATGCTTCAGATGTTATCCGGCCACAGGTTTCATGCGCGCCGTGCCCTTGGTATAGAAGGGCAGGGTGGTGCGCTGGGCCTCCAGGTCGCCGCGCGGGGTGCGCACCGCGAAGACCTCGGCCTCGGCCGCGTCGGCCCGCACATAGGCCAGGGCCACGCAGTGCCCCAGGGACGGGGCAAAGGAGCCGCTGGTGATTACGCCCACCTGCTCGCCGCCGGGCAGGTGCAGGGTGTCGTAATGCCGCGCGCTGCGCCGTCCGGGCAGGGTGAGAGCGATGAGCTTCTCGCGGACCTGGGCCAGGGCCGCCTGCCCGATGAAAGGCGTCTTCTTGCCCAGCAGCAGCCCGAACCCGGCCTCGGCCGGGGTGTGGCTGGTGTCCAGATCCTGTCCGTACAGCGGGTAGCCCAGCTCCAGGCGCAGGGTGTCGCGCGCGCCCAGGCCCACGGGCTTGACCAGCGGATGCGCGATGAGCTTCTCCCACAGGGTCAGCGCCAGGGCGGCGTCCAGGTACAGCTCGAAGCCCAGCTCGCCGGTGTAGCCCGTGCGGCTGACCAGCAGGGGCTCGCCCTGCCAGATGGTGCGCCGGAAATTGAAGTAACCCGGGGACTGGAAGCTCGGCCCGAGCAGCTCGCCGATGACCTCCAGGGACTTCGGGCCCTGCACGTCGATCTTGGCGGTGCGCTCGGAGATGTTGGTCAGCTCCGGGCCTTTGGCCAGGTGCGCGGACAGCCAGGCGAAGTCGCCCGCCTCGCAGGCGCCGTTGACCACGAGCATGTAGCTGTCCACATCCAGGCAGTAGATGATGAGGTCGTCCAGCACCCCGCCGGCCTCATTGAGCAGAAAGCCGTAGCGGCACTTGCCCGGGCTCAGCGTGTCCAGGTCCTGGGTCACCAGCGCGGCCAGGGCATCCTTGGCGCCCGGCCCGCGCAGGGTGAACTCGCCCATGTGGCAGATGTCGAAGATGCCCACAGCCTGGCGGGTGTGGTGGTGCTCGCTCATGATGCCCTCGTACTGGATGGGCATGTCATAGCCTGCAAAGGCGGCCATCTTGGCCTTTCTGCTGCGGTGCCACCCGGTGAGCGGCGTGGTTTTAAGGCTCTCCACAATGTTCTCCTTGTCCGGTTTTGGTGCGCCGGGCGATACTGGCACATTCCGGGCCCAGGCTCAATGACCGCGTTTGCCCCTGCGCCGTGCCCCAGGCGGCCCTTGTTGACGCTTCCGGGTATTTTCTTTAACAAAAGCCAGCCGGAATATTCTTGCAGCGGAGGTTCGAGCATGCGCAAACTTGACCAGTGTCCTCGCGTCAAGATCAATGCCCAGTATTGCGTCTGCACATACCCGGACTGCAGCAGACGCGGCCTGTGCTGCGAATGTGTGCACTACCACCGCCTGCGCGGCGAGCTTCCGGCCTGCTATTTCACGACCGATGAGGAAAAGACCTACAACCGCAGCGTGGAGTTCTTCATCCAGCGCCGGACAGGGAAGTAGGCCTCATGGCGCTGCACCTGCGCAACCCGCTCAACCTTCTGCGCAGCCACGACATAGCCCTGGACGCCGGTTCCGGCCGGATCATCATCACCAATCCCCTGGCCGAGGTGCTCCTCGACGAGCCCACGGTCATCGCCATCGAGCAGGGCACGGGCGCAGTCATCGCCACGGGCACCGAGGCCAAGAGCTATCTGGGCAAGGCCCCGGAGCGCATCCAGGTCGTCCGGCCCATCCAGGCCGGGGTCATCGTGGACTTCGAGGCCGTCAAGAGCCTGCTTGGCCTGTTCTTCCAGCGCGTGGCCCCGAGCGACGGCACCAGACTGCGCGTCTGCGCCGTGGTGGCCCAGGGCATCACGGCCCTGGAAAAGCGCACCTTTTCCGACTGCATCAAGGCCGCCGGGGCCTCCAAGGTGGACCTGGTGGACGCGCCGCTCGCCGCGGCAGCGGGCGCGGGCCTGGACATCCGCCAGCCCAAGGGACGGCTGCTGCTCGGCATTGGCGCTGGCCTGGCCGAGGCCTCGGTGCTCTGCCTGTCCGACGTGGTGCACAGCCAGTCCGGCCGCCTCGGCGCGGAGCTGTTCCACGAGGCCGTGTCCCAGCACCTGGCCGTGCGCTATCAGGTGGCCATCGGCGAGAACATGGCCGAGCAGGCCACCTGGCAGCTGGCCTGGGCCGAAAAACCGGCCCAGACCCGGCAGATGACCGTCACCGGCAAGTATTCGGCCACCGGCACCCCCTGCGCCCTGGAGCTGACCGACGAC
>JANXYI010000368.1 GCA_025350085.1 Deltaproteobacteria bacterium | reverse complement strand
GTCCGATCACCCACGCTGGAATGAGGGCGATCCCCGCTACGAAGAGGGCGCCGGGCAGGGTGATCCGGGACAGGATCTTCTGGAGGTACCGCTCGGTCTGGTAGCCGGGGCGGATGCCGGGGATGAACCCGCCCTGCTTCTGGATGTTCTCGGAAATCCCCTTGGGATCGAAGAGAATGGCCGTGTAGAAGTAGGCGAAGAACAGGATCAGCCCGATGAAGGCCAGGTTGTAGAACACCGAGGACGGGCTCATATAATGGGAGAGCTTCTGCAGCCAATCGATGCTGGAGAAGTTGGCCAGGGTGGCCGGAAAGAGCAGGATGCTCGAGGCAAAGATGGGCGGGATGACGCCCGAGGTGTTGATGCGCAAGGGCAGATGCGTGGTCTGGCCGCCGACCATCTTCCGGCCGAGCATGCGCTTGGCGTAGTGGATGGGGATGCGGCGCTGGCCGCGCTCTACGAAGACGATGAAGGCGAGCACCGCGGCCATCAGGGCCAGGATGAGCAGGAGCACGATGAGCGAGAGCTCACCGGCGCTGACGAGCCGGAAGGTGTTCATCAGGGCCGAGGGCAGCCCGGCCACAATACCCGCGAAGATGATCATGGAGATGCCGTTGCCGATGCCCTTCTCGGTCATCTGCTCGCCCAGCCACATGAGGAACACCGTGCCCGCCGTGAGCGTGATCATGGTCACCAGGCGGAAGCCCCAGCCCGCGAAAAGCACGAGGGACTGCCCGGTGGGGCTGGTCATGCTCTCCAGGCCAACGGCCACGCCCAGGCCCTGGATGCAGGTGATGAGCACCGTGCCGTAGCGGGTGTACTGGGTGATCTTCTTGCGGCCCTCGGCGCCCTCCTCCTTGCTCAGGCGCTTCAGCTCAGGGCTGACAACGGTCAAGAGCTGGAGGATGATGGAGGCCGAGATGTAGGGCATGATGCCCAGCGCGAAAATGGACAGCTTTTTCAGGCCGCCGCCGGAGAACATGTCGAACAGGCCGAACAGGGTGTTCGAGGCGCTGTTGAAGAACTCCGTCAGCGCGTGGCTGTCCACGCCCGGCACCGGAATGTGTATCCCGAGTCGGTACACGGTCAGAAGAACGAAGGTCCAGATGAGCTTCTTCTTCAGTTCGGGCAGGCGGGCGAGGTTTTCAACACCGGAAAGTGCCACAGATACTACCCTTCCAGAGCTTTGACGGTTCCGCCGGCCTTGGTAATCTTCTCCGCCGCGGCCGCGCTGAAGCGGTGGGCCTCAATCGTCACCTTGACGGTGACCTCGCCGCGGGAGAGCACCTTGAGCGGCATGCCGCCCTTGCACAGGCCCCGGGCGTAGACCGCCTCCATGGTGATTTCCGTGGCGTCCGGGAAGGCCGCCAGCAGCTGGTCCAGGTTGATGGCCTCGTAGACCACGCGGTGCGGGTTCTTGAAGCCGCGCTTGGGCAGACGGCGCGCGAGCGGCATCTGACCGCCCTCGAACCAGGCCGGACGGCCGCCGCCGGAGCGGGAGTTTTGGCCCTTGTTGCCGCGCCCGGAGGTGCAGCCGGAGCCGGAGCCGGGACCGCGCCCGACGCGCTTGCGCTGGGCGTACTCTTCCGGGAAGGGATACAGTTCGTGCAGTCTCATGACTTGGTCACCTCAATCAGGTGCTTCACTTTCTCGATCATGCCCGCAATGGACGGGACTTCCTCGTGGATCTTTTCCTGCCGGATGTGCTTGAGGCCCAGGGCGTCCAGGGTCTGGCGCTGCTGGGGCGAGCAACCGATGCGGCTGCGGAGGAGTTTTACGGTAAACACGGTGGACCTCACTTGTCAGACCCGTGGGTCTACTTCCTGGGGGTGGAGAGCGTCTTGCCGCGCACTTCGGACACGGCCTCGGCGCTGGTCAGGGAGGCCAGGCCGCACATGGTGGCGCGCAGGACGTTGTGCGGATTGCAGGTGCCGATGGCCTTGGTCAGGATGTCGTGGACGCCCACGGCCTCCATGACGGCGCGCACCGGGCCGCCGGCGATGATGCCGGTGCCGCGGCTGGCGGGCTTGAGCATGACGCGGCCGGCGCCGAAGCGGCCCAGCACCTCGTAGGGCAGGGTGCCGTCCAGCACGGGCACCACGATCATGTCCTTGCGGGCACGGTCGGTGGCCTTGCGGATGGCCTCAGGCACCTCGTTGGCCTTGCCCAGGCCGAAGCCGACCTTGCCCTTGCCGTCACCGACAACGACCAGACAGCTGAAGCTAAACCGGCGGCCGCCCTTGACGACCTTGGCCACGCGGTTCAAGTAGACGATCTTTTCGATGAAACCGGAATCGTTCTGTTCCATTTTTGGACCCACCCCTAGAATTTGAGACCGCCCTCTCGGGCGCCGTCGGCAAGGGCCTTGATACGGCCGTGGTACAGGTAGCCGTTGCGGTCAAAGACGCAGGCCACAATGTTCTTGGCCATGGCCTTCTCCGCTATTTCCTTGCCCACACTGGCCGCGCCCTCGCGGTTGGCCCGGGCGGGCGTGCCGCCGCGGGTCATGGTCAGCGTGGAAGAGCTGACGAGGGTCGAGCCGGTCTCGTCGTCCACGAGCTGGGCGTAGATGTGCACGTTGGAGCGGAACACCACAAGCCTGGGCTTGTTCTCGGTTCCGTTCACCTTCTTGCGGATGCGCAGCTTCCTGCGATGCCGCGCCTGTTCTTTGGTCATCTTCATCGCCGCACTCCGCTATTTTTTGGAACCGGACTTGCCGGCCTTACGCCTGATGTGTTCTTCAATGTACTTGATGCCCTTGCCCTTGTATGGCTCGGGCGGACGCACACGACGAATCTGCGCGGCCACTTCGCCCACCATCTGCTTGTCAATGCCGGTCAGGTGCAGCTTGTTGCCCTCCACCGCGGCATCCACACCCTTGGGCAGAGCAAACTCCACCGGGTGGGAGAAGCCCACGGTGAGCACGACGCTTCTGCCCTGCACCACCACTTTGTAGCCGACGCCGATGACCTCAAGGGTCTTCTGGAAGCCCTTGGTCACGCCCTCGACGCAGTTGGCCAAAAGCGTGCGCCGCAGGCCGTGCTGGGCACAGGCCAGGCGGGACTCGTCCACGCGGTTGACCGCAATTTCATTGCCTTCCAGCACATAGGTGACGGAAGGGTGCACGGGGGTGGACAAGGAACCCTTGGGGCCCTTGATCTGCACGGCGTCTGCGCCGACTTTCACCTCCACCCCGGCAGGGATGGGAACAGGTTTTTTCCCGATACGAGACATGGTTACCTCTTCTACCAGATTTCACAAAGGAGTTCGCCACCGATCTTGTCGGTAGCGGCCTGAGAACCCGCGAGCAGTCCGCGCGAGGTGGAAAGGATGCAGATCCCCAGCCCGTTCTGGACCTTGGGGATGTCTTCCACGCCCACGTAGACGCGACGGCCGGGGGTGCTGACCTTCTTCAAGCCGCGGATGGCGGCCTTGCCGGCAAAGTACTTGAGGGTAAGCTTGAGCTTGCCCTCGGCGCTGGCGCAGTCGGAAATGTAGCCCTCGGTCTTGAGGATCTCGGCAATGGACGCCTTCATCTTGGACGCGGGCATCTCCACCGTGGAGTGGAAGGCGCCGTGGGCGTTTCTGATGCGCGCGAGCATGTCGGCAATAGGATCACAAACAGACATAGTCAAATCTCCTTGGACTTACCAGCTGGATTTACGCACGCCGGGGAGTTCTCCAGCCAGGGACTTGTTGCGGAAGCAGATGCGGCAGCAGCCGTACTTGCGCAAATAGGCCCTGGAGCGGCCACAAATGGGGCAGCGATTATACGCCCGGACCTTGAACTTCGGCTTGCGTTGGGCTTTCACCCTGAGACTTGTCCTGGCCAAACCGGTTCCCTCCTATTTTTTGAAAGGCATGCCAAGGAGGTCGAGCAGCAGCTTGCCTTCCTTGTCCGTCTTCGCGGTGGTGGAGATGGTGACGTTCATGCCCTTGACCTTTTCCACTTTGTCGATCTCCAGTTCGAAGAAGATCGTGTGCTCCTTGATGCCCATGGTGAAATTCCCACGGCCGTCAAACCCGCGATCAGGCACGCCGCGGAAGTCGCGGACGCGGGGCAGAGCAAAAGAGACCAGCTTGTCGTAGAAGTCCCACATCCGCTCGCCGCGCAGGGTCACGCGGCAGCCCACGGGCTGGCCCTCGCGCAACTTGAAGGCGGCGATGGACTTCTTGGCCTTGGTGACCACGGCCTTCTGTCCGGCCAGCTTGGTCAGCTCGATGACGGCGGCGTCGATGAGCTTCGCGTTCTGGCTGGCCTCGCCGAGGCCGATGTTGAGCGAGATCTTGGTCATCCGCGGGATTTCCATGCTGCTCTTGTAGCCGAACTCTTTCTTGAGCTCGCCAGAGATCTTCTCGTTGTAAACTTGTTCAAGACGTCTCATGGCGCAACCTACTGGATGGTTTCGTTGCACTTCTTGCAGAAGCGAACTTTCTTGCCGTCTTCATTCACCCGGTAGCCGACGCGCGTGGCCTTGGTGCAGGCATTGCACACCACGGCGACGTTGGAGACATGCACGGGGGCTTCCTTTTCCACGATGCCGCCGGGCTGATTGGCGTACGGGTTGGCCTTGGTGTGACGGCTGACCTTGTTCGCGCCCTCGACAAGCACACGGTCCTTCTTGCGAAGGAGCTTGAGCACCTTGCCGATCTTTCCCTTGTCCTTTCCGGCAAGGATCATCACCTTGTCTTCTTTGCGGATCTTGCAGTTCATGATACTATCCTTTCGTCCCAATACCGGAAGCCTACAGGACTTCCGGGGCCAGGGAAACGATCTTCATAAAGTTCTTCTGGCGAAGCTCGCGGGCCACGGGCCCGAAGATGCGGGTGCCCAGAGGCTCGTTGGCGTTGTTCAAAAGAACGGCGGAGTTGCTGTCGAAGCGGATGAAGGACCCGTCGGGACGGCCGACTTCCTTCCTGGTGCGCACCACAACGGCCTTCATCACAGCGCCCTTCTTCACCTTGGAATGGGGCATGGCGTCCTTGACGGAGACGACGATGATGTCGCCCACCGAGGCGTAGCGGCGCTTAGAGCCGCCCAGCACCTTGATGCAGCAGAGCAGCTTGGCGCCGGAGTTGTCGGCGACGTCGAGATTGGTTTCACTCTGGATCATGGCTGCACCTACACCGCTTTCTCAACGATTTTCGACAGATGCCAACGCTTGCGCGCGCTCATGGGGCGGTGCTCGATGATGGTCACCGTATCGCCGATCCCGCAGTCGTTGTTGGGATCATGGGCCATGAACTTCTTGCGGCGGCGGATGTACTTCTTGAACAGCGGGTGCTTGATGAGCGTGGCGACGCTGACCACAATGGTCTTGTCGGCCTTGTCGCTCACCACCACGCCGGTGAGGATGCGCCTGTTGCTTTCGTGAGTCGTCTCGGACATGGCCTATGCTCCCATTGCGCGCTGAGTCTGGATGGTCAGAATGCGCGCGATGACTTTCTTGACAGCGGGAATGCGCTGGGTGTTCTCCAGTTGCGCGGTGGCATGCTGGAAACGCAGGTTGAAGAGCTCTTTACGGAACTCGGCCAGCTTGTTGGCCAGCTCGCCCGCGTCCAGAGCCCGCAATTCCTTGGCGTCCATTATTCAGTGCCCTCCTTGACCACGATGACGGTCTTGACGGACAGCTTGTGCATGGCGCGGGTCAACGCGACCTTGGCCACCTCAAGCTCAACGCCCTTGACCTCGTAGAGGATGCGGCCCGCGCGGATGGGCGCGGCCCAACCCTCGGGGGCGCCCTTGCCGGAGCCCATGCGGGTCTCGGCGGGCTTCTTGGTCACGGGATAGTCCGGGAACATGCGGATCCAGACCTTACCGCCGCGCTTGATGTGGCGCATGATGGCGATACGGGCGGCCTCTATCTCCTGGGCCGAGAGCTTGCCCGGCTCCAGGCTTTTCAGGGCCACGTCGCCGAAGGCGATGGTGCTGCCCTTCACAGCCGGGCCCTTGATGCGGCCCTTCTGCTTCTTGCGGTATTTCAGTTTCTTTGGCGAGAGCATGTTACTTTCCTACCTTGTCAAGAATCTCACCCTTGAAGATCCAGACCCGGACGCCGATGATGCCGTAAGTGGTCTTGGCAGTGGCGTAGCCGTAGTCGATGTCCGCGCGCAGGGTGTGCAGGGGCACGCGGCCGTCACGGTACCATTCGGAGCGGGCGATTTCGGCCCCGGCCAGACGACCGGCGCAGGCGACCTTGATGCCCTCGGCCCCGAACTTGCGGGACAGGGCCACGGTGCGCTTCATGGCCCGGCGGAAGGCCACGCGGCGCTCCAGCTGGGTGGCGATGGATTCGGCCACGAGCTGGGCCTCGACCTCGGGGCGGCGGATCTCCGTCACCTCGATGGTGATGTCCGTGCCGAACTCCTTCTTCAAATCGTCGCGCAGCTTCTCGATCTCGGCGCCCTTGCGGCCGATGACGATGCCCGGACGGGCGGTGTGCAGCACGAGGCGGACCTTGCCGCCGGCGCGCTCGATCTCGATCTTGGCGAGACCGGCGTGATAGAGCTTCTTTTTCACATACTTGCGCAGCTGATCATCCTGGAGCACGAAGGCCGGATAGTCCTTCTTGCTGAACCAGCGCGACAGCCAGTTCTTGGTGTACCCCAGGCGGAAGCCGATCGGATGTACTTTCTGACCCATGGCGCCCCCCTACTTTTCCTTCACGATGACGGTTATGTGGCTGGTGCGCTTCTGGATCCGGTAGGCGCGGCCCATGGCGCGCGGCATGATCCGCTTCTGCGTCGGGCCTTCGTTCACCATCACATTGCCGACCACGAGGGCGTCCACGTCGCAGCCGGGCATCTGCCCGGCGTTGGCGATGGCCGAATACAGCACTTTGCTGATGAGCATTGCCGACTTTTTGGGCGTGAACTTCAGGATGTTCAGCGCATCCTCAACGGGCTTGCCCTTGATGTTCTCCGCCACGAGGCGCACCTTGCGCGCGGAAATGCGCAGGTACTTGGCGATAGCTTTGGCTTCCATTGCGCTCACTCCCTACTTGCCCTTGGCTTTCTTGTCCGCAGCGTGGCCGAAGAAGGTGCGGGTGGGCGAAAACTCGCCCAATTTGTGCCCGACCATGTTCTCCGTCACGAACACGGGGATGAACTTCCGGCCATTGTGGACCGCGAAGGTGAGCCCGACCATCTCGGGAAGGATGGTGGACCTGCGGGACCAGGTTTTGATGACGCGGCGGTCCTTGTTCTCGTTGGCGACGTCGATCTTCTTCTGCAGATGACCGTCGACGAACGGACCTTTTTTGATAGATCTGCCCATGTTCTACTCCTACTTCTGCCCGCGGCGCTTAACGATGAGCTTCGAGGACGACTTCTTCGGCTTGCGGGTCTTGTAACCCTTGCTCGGCATGCCCCAAGGGGAACATGGATGCCGACCGCCGGAGCTTCTGCCCTCGCCGCCGCCCAGGGGATGGTCCACCGGGTTCATGGCCACGCCGCGAACCTCGGGCCGACGGCCCTTCCAGCGGTTGCGGCCAGCCTTGCCCAGGGTGATCTTCTCGTGGTGGATGTTGCCCACCTGGCCGATGGTGGCCATGCAGTGGGAGAGTATCTTGCGCACCTCGCCAGAGGGCATGCGGAGCAGGGCGTACGTGCCCTCCTTGGCCACCAGCTGGGCGTAGGCTCCGGCGGCGCGGCAGAACTGGCCGCCGCGGCCGGGGTGCAGCTCGACGTTGTGGATGACCGTGCCCACCGGGATCTTCGAGAGCGTCAGCGCGTTGCCGGGCTTGATGTCCGCGAGGTCGCCGGAGAGGATCTGGTCGCCCACCTTGAGGCCCAAGGGAGCCAGGATGTAGCGCTTCTCGCCGTCCACATAGTGCAGGAGAGCGATGCGCGCGCTGCGGTTGGGATCGTACTCCACGAAGGCGACGTTGGCCGGGATGCCGGTCTTGTCGCGACGGAAGTCGATGGTGCGGTAGGAACGCTTGTGACCGCCGCCACGACGGCGGCTGGTGATGCGGCCGAAGTGGTTGCGGCCGGACTTCTTGTTCAGGCCACTGGTGAGCGACGGCTCGGGAGTGCTCCGGGTCACTTCCTCAAAGGTGGAAATGGTCTGGAAGCGGCGCCCGGCCGAAGTGGGTTTTACCTTGCGGACGGACATGTCTAGACTCCCTCGAAGAACTCAATTTTGTCGCCCTTGGCCAGGGTGACGAAGGCCTTCTTGTAACCCGCCACCTTGCCGATGACCCGCCCCTGGCGGAGACGGCGGATGGGGCGCCTGCGGACGATATTCACGGCATCGACGTGCACGTTGAAGGCGGCCTCCACGGCGCGCTTGACCTCGATCTTGTTGGCGGTGTTCGCCACAATGAAGGACACCTGGTTCAGGTATTCCTTCGCGAGATTGGCCTTCTCGGTGATGACCGGCCGGATGATGATTTTCGTGTAGTCCATGCTACTTCAACCTCTCCTGAACTGAAACAGCCGCGCTCTCAAGCATGACCAGCTTCGGGTACAGCAACACATCGTATGCGTTGAGTTTATCAGCCGGGAGCAGCTTGATGCCAGGCAGATTGCGCGCCGAAAGAAGGAGGTTATTATCCACTTCCTTGAAAACAATCAAGGCCTTTTCCAGTCCGAGGGTCTTGGCCACCTCGGCGAAGCGCTTGGTCTTGAAGTCCGGCAGCTCAATGCCTTTCAGCACCATCAGGTTGTCCCCGAGCAGGCGCGAGGACAGGGCCATCTTGAGGGCCAGGCGGCGCACCTTGCGATTCACCTTGAACTCGTAGCTGCGCGGGGAAGGCCCGAAGATGACCGCGCCGCCGCGCCAGATGGGCGAGCGGCTGGAGCCGGCCCGGGCGTGGCCCGTGCCCTTCTGCTTCCAGGGCTTCTTGCCGCCGCCGGAGACAAAGGCGCGCGTCTTGGTGGCGTGCGTGCCGACGCGCTTGGCCGCCAGCTGGGCGCGCACCACCAGGTGCATGATCTCGGGGCGGATTTCCACCTCGAAGACTTCCGGGGACAGATCGAGGCTGCCCACTTCCTTCTTGTTTTGGTCGAACACGGTAACAGTTGCCATGATGTGTTCCTTTTACCCGGCCTTGCGGATCATCACCAGGCCGTTCTTGCAGCCTGGTACCTGGCCCTTGACCACGATGATGTTGTCCTCGAGGCGGACATCGACGATCTCCACGCTGGACAGGGTCACGCGCTCGTCGCCCATGTGCCCGGGCATCTTCTTGTTCTTGAACACGCGCGAGGGCTCGGTGTTGGTGCCGATGGAGCCGCCGGAGCGGTGGACCTTCTCGGCGCCGTGCGAGGCCTTGAGGCCCTTGAAGTTGTAACGCTTCATCACGCCCTGGAAGCCCTTGCCCTTGCTGGTGCCGGTCACCTTGACCTTCTCGCCGGGCTGGAAGATGTCGACCGTGATGTCCTGGCCGACCTCGTAGCCTTCCACAGCCTCCAAAGGGAACTCCTTCAGGTGGCGGTAGAAGCCCTTGGCGGCCTTGGCCTGGTGGCCTTTGGCGGGCTTGGTGAGCTTGCGCTCGGGCACGGCGTCGAACCCGACCTGCAGGGCGTTGTAGCCCTCCTTGGCCGAGGTCTTGATCTGGAGCACCGGGCAGGGGCCCGCGGAGATCACCGTGACCGGCACAACCGTGCCGTCATCGGCGAAGATGCGCGTCATGCCGAGCTTGCGGCCGAGAAGTCCGAGAGTCTTTGACATATCCCTCCCCTCCCCTACAGCTTGATCTCGACGTCCACACCGGCGGGCAGCGAAAGCTTGCCCAGGGCGTCGACGGTCTGCTGGGTGGGCTCCAGGATGTCGAGCAGGCGCTTGTGGATGCGCATCTCGAACTGCTCGCGGGACTTCTTGTCCACGTGCACGGAGCGGTTCACGGTGGTCTTGAGGATGTTGGTGGGCAGGGGAACAGGACCGGCGATGGCCGCACCGGTATTCCGGGCGGTATCGACGATCTCGGTCACAGCCTTGTCCAGGATGCGGTAATCGTAGGCCTTGAGCTTGATCCGAATGCGATCGCTCGTCATAGCAGCCATACACTCTCCTTCGTTTCCGGGGACTTTGAAGTCCCTCGCAGCTGGCTTGCGTTGCGCCTGCTGCTCCACGGAAATGCTGAGGGTTATCTGGTTCTCGTGACTGACTCCGGGAACACCTCCCGGAAGTTTTCTACGAGGCGGAACGTTGCCTTACTTGCTCAGCTCTTCTCCTGTCAAGGGAAAAGTACCGCCGGGGGCTTACCGACGGCTATTTCTTCTTCATGATCTCCTCGGCAATGTTGCCGGGAACCTGCTCGTAATGGTCGAACTGCATGGTGAAGGTGGCGCGGCCCTGGGTGCGCGAGCGCAGGTCCGTGGCGTAGCCGAACATGCTGGACAGGGGCACCTGGGCCGTGATGACCTGGGAGCTCACACGCGCCTCCAGGCTGCTCACCCGCCCACGTCTGCCGTTCAAGTCGCCCATGACGTCGCCCAGGTATTCCTCGGCGGTCACGACCTCGACGCTCATGATGGGCTCGAGCAGCACCGGTCCGGCCTTGGCCGCGGCTTCCTTGATGGCCATGGAGCCGGCCACGTAGAAGGCCTGCTCGCTGGAGTCGACCTCGTGGAAGGAGCCGTGGACCAGCTTGACCTTGACGTCCACGGCCGGGAACCCGGCCAGGATGCCGTTCTTCAGCGCGTCCGCGATGCCGCGGCCCACGGGCGCGATGTATTCCTTGGGGATCAGGCCGCCCTTGATCTCGTCTTCGAACAGATAGCCGCCCGCGGGGTTGGGCTCGATCTCGATGACGACATGGGCGTACTGGCCGCGGCCGCCGGTCTGCTTGGCGTGCTTCATGTCGCACTTGGCAGGCTTGGTGATGGTCTCGCGGTAGGCCACGCGGGGCGCGCCCACGTTGGCGTTGACGTTGAACTCGCGCAGCAGGCGGTCCACGATGATTTCCAGGTGCAGCTCGCCCATGCCCGCGATCAGCGTCTGGCCGGTCTCCTCGTTGCCCTTGACGCGGAACGAGGGGTCTTCCTTGGTCAGCTTGGCCAGGCTCTGGGAAAGCAGGTCGCGGTCGGCCTTGGTCTTGGGCTCGATGGCG
>JANXYI010000349.1 GCA_025350085.1 Deltaproteobacteria bacterium | reverse complement strand
CGCCATCGCCGAGTCCACGGAGCTGGTGCGCCAGTCCGGCCAGGCCCTGGAAGAGATCGTGCACATGAGCGAGAATACGGCCATGCAGGTGTCGAGCATCGCCACCGCGGCCGAGGAGCAGTCCGCCGCCAGCGAGGAGATCAACGAATCCGTGGAGCAGATCAACACCATCGCCACCGAGACGGCCAACAGCATGCAGCAGACCACCGTCGCTATCCAGGACTTGGCCGAACAGGCCGAGAACCTGCGCACCCTGGTGGCGGACCTGAAGCGCGAAGGGACATCGTAGGGCAAAGCGCCAGGGGCTTTGCCCCCGGTACCCCCGCCGGAGGCTATTCTCTTATCTGGGAATCCAGATGCGGAACGTCGAGCCCTGGCCCGGCTCGCTCACCGCGCCGATGCGGCCGCCGTGCTGGTCCACGGCCTTCTTGGCGATGAACAGGCCGAGCCCGGTGCCGCGCGAGCCCTTGGTGGAGAAGAACACCGAGAACAGGCGGGCGAGGGTTTCCGGCTGCATGCCGATGCCGTTGTCCTCGATCTCAAAAAAGACGCCGCTGGCATCGGGCCGGACGCGGAAGAAGACCTGGTGCTTTTCCTTGGCGTGGTCCTCCAGGCAGGCGTCCACGGCGTTTTCCAGGATGTTCACCAGCGCGGCCGAGAGCACCACGGCGTCCACGGAAAAGACCCCCAGGTCTTGGGCGATCTCGCGCACGAAGTCGACGCCGAGCTGGTCGGCCTTGGGGGCCACGGTCTCGGCTACCTGGGCGGCCAGCTGTGCGGCTTCGACCTCGCGCAATTGCAGTTCGCGCTTCTTGGCGTAGAAGAGAATATCCAGCACCATGCCCTTGATGCGGCCGATGAGCTCGGTGACCTTGCCCCAGCCCGCCTGGACCATGGCCTGGTCGCTGGCGCGGAAGCCCGCGTTGACCTTGTACACGCCGCCGTCCAGCGCCGTGAGCAGGCCCTTGATGCCGTGGGACAGCGAGGCGATGAGCATGCCGAGCGAGGCTAGGTGGTCCTGCATGCGCGAGAGCTCGGTGATGTCCGTGGCCATCTCCATGACGCCTTCGATCTCCCCGGCCTCGTTGCGGATGGGCGCGGTCCAGACCACCACGTTCACAGGCTCGCCGTCCTTGCCGCGCACGATGAGTTCGCATTGGTGCGACTGCCCGTCCTCGAAGGTGCGGATGGTGGGGCAGCCGAAGCAGGGGCGTCCGGTGCCGCAGTAGGCCTCGTAGCACAGCCCGCCGGTGCGGTTGCCGAACTCGTTGCGGAAGCGCCTGTTGGCGGCCTGGATGCGCAGGTGCCGGTCCTGCACGGTGATGAAGCAGGGGGCCTCGTCGAAGAGCTGCTGGTAGCGCTGCCTTGTGGCGCGCAGTTCGTCCTGCAGGCGCTGCACCTCGCCCGCGTCCACGGAGAGCTCCAGCACCAGGTCCACCTGGCCGTCCACGCCGCGGATGGGCGCGGTGTGCACCATGACGGCGGACAGGGTCTCGTCCGGGCCGAACAGGGCCTCGCGGCTCTTTTGGCCCTGGCCGGTGGCAATGGTGCGGCCCACGGGGCTCTCAGTCGGCGAGGCCGAGGTCCCGGCGTACACGGCGTAGCCCAGCTGGCCCACGCGGTCGCCCAGGCGTTCGCGGTAGAGCTGGTTCACGGACACGATGCGCTGGCCGCGGTCCTGGATGGACACCAGGCAGGGCAGGCCGTTGAACAGGCCCAGGCCGCTCTCCACATCTCCGGCCACGCCGCCGATGAGCTGGGTCAGGCCCTCCACCGCGCCCTTGGCTGCGCACTCGCGCTCCAGGCCCACCAGCTGTTCGGCCTGCTGGCGCACCAGCTCCTCAAGGTTCTCGGTGTGGCTTTTCAGGCGTTCGCGCAGGGCGATCTTGTCGCTGGCGCGCCTCAGCGCGATCTCCAGCACGTCCGGCCCCACGGGCTTGGCGATGAAGTCGCAGGCGTCGAGCTTGAGTCCCGCCACGGCCATGTCCAGGTCGCCGTGTCCGGTGACCAGGATGACCTCGGTCTCCGGGCTGATGGCCTTGATGCGCCGCAGGAGTTCGAGCCCGTCCATGCCGGGCATGCGGATGTCGGTGAGGACCACGGGCGGGCGTTCGCGCTCGAACACGGCCAGGGCCTCGTCGCCGCTGGCCGCTTCGAACACGGTGAAGCCCATGTCGGCCAGGGTGATGCCCACGACCTTGCGGATTCCGGCCTCGTCGTCCACGATAAGCACGCGCATTGCCATCAAGCCTGCCCCTGGCGCAGTCCGCATCCTATCCGGCCGGACCGCGCCCGTGATCTGGAGCTGATCTTACAGCATGTCCCCTGGGAAGGGAATTGCCCTGTCGGCATCAGGGCTTCCCGATGGCCCCTTCCACAATGCCCAGCACATTGGCGGGCTCAAAGGGCTTGTTCACCGTGGCGATGGCCTTGCGTATGGCCAGGTGGATGCCGGGCAGGCCGCTTATCACCACCACGGGCAGGTCCTTGAACTCCGGCTTCTGGCTGAACTTGCGGTAGAACCGCGGGCCCCATTCTTCGGGCATCTCCAGATCCAGGGTCAAGAGGTCCGGCTTTTCCCGCTCCAGCACCCCCATGGCGCTCTCCCCGTCCGGGGCCGAGCAGGTGACGTAGCCGCGTTCCTTGAAGATGGACACGAGGTATTCCACGATGTCCGGGTCGTCGTCCACAACCATGATTTTCTTGGCCATCTCACGCCTCCTTGATGTTCTCCCCGGTCCCGGCGCCCCGCGCCGCCAAAATCCGCCCGGCCTCGGAGAGCAGCGCCTCCGGGCTGGGGGGCTTTTCCACATAGCCGTCCACATCCGGGAGCATTCCCCCGTCCTTGCCGTTCATTCCGCTGCGCACCAGCGCCAGCGAGTGCCGGAAGGCCTCGCCCCCGATGGCCGAGACCACGAGCACCCCGGCCGTTTTCAGCTCCCGGTCGGCCTTGAGCCGCTGGAAGAGCCGGATGCCGCCCTCGTTTGGCATCATCAGGTCCAGGCTGACGAGGTCGGGCTTCCACTCGAGCGCCTTGCGGAAGCCCTCCTCCCCGTCCCTGGCCATGGCCGTCTCATAGCCCGCGGTCTCGAACACCGCGGCGATGTACAGCCTGAGGTGCATCTCGTCGTCCACGACGAGCACCCGGCCAAGGCCAGTGCCCGCTGTCATGGCGCTACTCCCCGCTGCGCGGCACCCCGTAGGGGCTCACGTCCACCTTGTCGGGGTGGTTGACGCTCAAGACCGGGCAGGCCGAGCGCAGCACGACCTGCTCGATGGTGCTGCCGAGCAGGGCCTGCTCCGGATCGATGTCCTTGGTGTGGTGGGCCATGACGATCAAATCCGCCTTGCTCTCCCGGGCGTACTTGAGCACCTCCACGTGCGGGGTGCCCTCGCGCAGGGCCAGGATGTAGTTGTCGAAGTCGCCCATGTTGGCCACATACTTGTCCTGCACCTTCTTCTCGGCGCTCGCAAGCTCGGCCTCGATGTACGGCTGGGTGGCGGTGCTCTGCTGCCCCTCGGGGCCGATGTCCACGCAGTGGAAGACATGCAGCTTGCAGCCGATCTCCTTGGCCACGTTGCGCGCAAACTGGAAGGCGTAGTCCGACGGCTTGCTGAAGTCCGTGGCCACCACGATGTTGGCGAAGTAGGACCAGCAGGTGACGCAGGGGCGGGAAACGATGAGCACCGGGCAGCGCGCGCTCTTGGCCACCTTCTGCATGGTGGAGCCTGCAATGGCGCGGTGGCGCATGGCACCCACGTCCTCGTCGCGGGTGTGCGCGCCCATGACGATGAGGCTGGCGTCCTCCTTGCGCGCCTTGCGCAGGATCTCGGTGTGCGGCTCGCCGGTGGCGGTCTCGTACACGCAGCTGGGATGGTCCTTGGCCAGCTTCTCGTAGTACTGGGCCATCTCCTCCTTGACCAGGCTGACCAGGTTCTCGTCCACGTGCTCGGACTCCCCTGTGCGCACGTCGCGGTAGGTCAGGCTGAACCCGCGGCCGGGCAGGCCGAAGACGTGGTACACAGAGAGCTTGGAGCGGTTCTTGCGCGAGAGCTCGAAGGCGACGCGGGCGGCGTCGTCGCAGGTGGGAGAGGCCGACGTGGCGAACAGGATCTTCTCAAACATAACTACCTCCTTAGTGCGCATTCCGCGGGAGCGCCGTGGAACGCGAGTTGCCAACCGATGCCTTCTTGAAATTCGAACAGGTTGCACACCGTTTGAAAGCGGAACTCGTCCAGCCGGTCGCCGAAGACCACGTGCCTAAGCGGGCCCAGGACCACGGGCACGTCGAGCAGGGTCTCCACCGGGTGGGGCTTGATCTCCACATCATCGCCGTCCGTGCCCACGCCCCGGAGCACCGTGTAGATCTCGAGCCTCGGCGGCGCGGGGTGGCCGATGATCTCGACAGTCTTGGAAAGCTCGAGGCGCGCGAGCCCCGGGGGTACGCAGCCTGCGGCGGGCCAGAGCGCCAGGCCCTGGGCCAGGCCCTGGGCAAAGGGGCTCAGGCGGGTGAGCAGCGGGTAGGCCGCGAGCATGCGCAGGAAGCTGCGCAGGGTGTAGCCCCCGGCCAGCAGCACACGCGCCCCCAGTGCGCAGAGCGGGTCTGTTTCGCAGTCCCCGTTGCTTCGGACAAGCAATCCATCCGCAGCTAGTGTGATTTCGTCCATATTGCACAGTCCGTGTGTATGCAATTGCTCTTGCAAAACGATCCTGATGCGTTTTCACTGTATTCCATGATAATCTTCAAGTCAACATTGTAAAGAGAAATTCGTTGTAAAAAAGTCATGTTTTTAAAGATTTAATCCATTCCGGCCTGGTATGACAATGCTGAACGTCGTGCCAAGGCCAATTTCGCTTGTTACTGCAACGCTTCCGCCGTGCGCCTCGGCGATCTTTTTTGTGGTCATCAGCCCCAGGCCCGAGCCGCCCTCGCCCTTGGTGCTGAAAAAGGCCGTGAACAGCCGGGAGCGCGCCTCCTCGTCCAGGCCGGAGCCGTTGTCGTTCACGCTGTAGCGCACGCCGCCCTCGGGCTGTGCCTCCACCGTGAGCAGAACGCGGCCGCCCGGGGCCTCGGGTCCGAACCCGGCGGCCTGGCAGGCGTCCAGCGCGTTGCCCACCAGGTTCATCAGGGCCCGGTGCAGGGCCTCGGCATCGAGCAGGGCCAGGGCCATGTCCGGCGGGTGCGCGAGGGTGAGCGCCACGCCCGCGGCCTGGGCTTTTGCCCCCAGCAGCTCGGCCACCTGGCGCGCGGGCAGGGCCGGGTCGCAAAGCGCGGGCCTGAGTGCCTCGGGCCGGGCGTAGCGCAGCATCTCGAGCGACAGGTCCTTGATCTTCTCCACGTTGGCCTTGAGCATCTCCCAGCCCTGATCCAGGTAGGTCCGCCGGTCCAGCTCCAGGCCCTTGCCCAGCAGAAAGATGCTGCCTTCGAGCCCGCTGGCCAGGTTCTTGATGGCATGGGACAGCCCGGCCACGGTCTGGCCCACGGCGGCCAGGCGTTCGGCGGCGATCAGCTCGCGGGTCTTCTGCTCCACCAGGCGTTCCAGTTCCTCGGTGTGCTCGCGGATGGCCTGGCGCAGCTCCAGGCGCTCGCTTGCGCGGCTGAGCGCGATGTCCAGGGCGTCGTCGCTGATGGGCTTGGTCACGAAGTCCGTGGCGTCGAGCTTGATGCCCTGGATGGCCTGGTCGATGTCCCCGTGGCCGGTGATGAGGATGACCTCGACGTCGCGGCCCAGAACCAGGGCCTCGGCCTTGATGGCCTGCAGCAGCGCCAGGCCGTCCATGCCGGGCATCTTGATGTCTGTCAGCACGATGGGGGGCAGAAGCTCCCGGAACAGGGCCAGGGCCTGCTCGGCGTTCCCGGCCGTATGCACCTCATGGCCGCGGTCGGCCAAAGACAGGCCCAGCACCTTGCGGATGCCCTCCTCGTCGTCCACAAGCAGGATCTTCCGGGGCGCGCTCATGCGTCTGCCCCCTGGTCCAGGTCGGCCAGCGGCAGGGTGATGACGAAGCGCGTGCCCTCGCCCGGGGTGGAAAAGGCGCGGATGTCGCCGCCGCAGTCCTTGACGATGCCGTAGCTGATGGACAGGCCGAGGCCCGTGCCCTTGCCGACCTTCTTGGTGGTGAAGAAGGGCTGGAAGATCTTTTCCACAACCCCGGTGGGGATGCCGCAGCCCGTGTCGGCGATGGCGACGGAGACAAAGCTCCCGGCCACGGCCGCGGACAGGCTGATGCGCTTTGGCCCGTCGGGCTTGGGGTCCCCCGCCCACTTCTCCTCGATGGCGTCGCGGGCGTTGATGAGCATGTTGATGAACACCTGCTCGAGCCGCCCGGCGTCGGCCAGGACCAGGGGCAGGTCTGGGGCGATGGAGAGCTCCACCTCGATCTCGCGCAGCTTGAGCTGCTGGCTGAAGATGTCCAGCGAGCGGCGCAGGATGCCCCCGGCGTCCACGGGCTCAAGCTTCATCTCCGGCTTGCGGCCGAACTCCCGCAAATGGTTGATGATGCGCGAGGCGCGGTCCACGTGGGCGTCGATCTCGTGCGCCATCTCGGCCAGGATGTCCGGGGCGAGCGGCTCGTGGCGCGTGATCTTGCGCACGATGAAGCTGGCCGCGGTCTTGATCACGGACAGGGGCTGGTTCAGCTCATGGGCCATGCCCGTGGCCATCTCGCCCAGCGTGGCCATCTTGGAGGCCTGGATGAGCTGCTGCTCGGTCTCCAGGCGCTTGGTGATGTCGCTGGTGGTCACGAGCAGCACCTTCTGCCCGGAGAACTCCGAGGGCGAAATGCGCACGGTGACGAAGAGCCTGCGGCCGTCCTTGGTCATGTGCACCACGCGGTCGTGCAGGTCCCGCTGCGCCAGGCGCTGCTCGAAGCGCGCGCGGTCCTCCTCGGGGAACAGGTCCAGGAACGATCGGCCCAGGATCTCGAAGGGCTCGAAGCCGTAGATCAGGGTCACGGACTCATTGCAGTCCAGGATGCGCAAGCTCTCGGCCTCGAGCACGAACACGGGGTTGGGGATGTTGCGGAAGATGGCCTGGTACTTGTGTTCGCTCTTCTCCAGCTCCTCTTCGAGCTGCTTGCGGCTGGTGATGTCCAGGCACATCTCCATGGCCGAGACGATCTCGCCCTCGCTGTTGGTGATGGGCGCGGTGGTCACCAGCCAGTGCCGCAGGGTGCCGTCGGCGTCAAACCCGGTCTCCTCGCTCGAGTGGCTCTTGCCGGTCTTGAAGGTCTGCTCCACCGGGCAGTTGAGGCACTTCTCGTTTC
Source organism: Deltaproteobacteria bacterium (assembly GCA_025350085.1). Classification (GTDB taxonomy): domain Bacteria; phylum Desulfobacterota; class Desulfovibrionia; order Desulfovibrionales; family Desulfovibrionaceae; genus Humidesulfovibrio. Next base: position 3,202 of record JANXYI010000349.1, on the reverse strand, counting down.
TGCCCTTGTAGGCGTGGTAGCAGAAGTCCCCGGGTCGGGGGCGGAACTTCTCGCGGAACTCCTGGTTGTAGCGCAAGAGCCGGAAGTTCTTGTCCTGCACGGTGATGATGCAGGGCACCTGGGAGAACAGCGACTGGTACTCGTCGCGCTGGCGGTTCAGCTCGATCTGCTTCTCGCTGATGCTCTTGCCCATGCGCTCGATGGCCTCGACCAGGGTGCCCATCTCGTCGCGCTGGGTGATGTCGATGCTGGCGCACTGGCCGCCCTCGGCGATGCGCTTGGCGCCGCGGATGAGCTTGCGGATGGGCCGGATGACGAAGCGCATCATGAACAGGAAGATGGACAGGCCGAGCGACAACAGCACGATGACCGTGAAACCGATGATGCGCGTCTTGGAGGAGCTGATCTCGCGGTCCGCGGCGCCGAGGGAGAGCACCACGTCGATGGCGCCCAGGATCTTCTTGTCCGCCGGGTGGAAGTGGCAGCCCCCGGTGCAGCCGGGCTCGTTGTAGATGGGGCTGATGATGCCCAGGTTGCGCTGGCCGCCCGGGCCGTCGAAGATGCGCATGCGGTCGTCGAGCGGCACGTCGGACACCGGCGGGTCGACGCGGTGGCAGACGTAGCAGGCCTGGCTCTTGATGTCCGTGACGGTGTCCACCTCAGCGGGGATGTTGGAGAACTTGATCTGGCCTTCCTTGTTATAGATGCGGATGGCCAGGATGCCCTCCTGGGAGCCCACGTTGGAGATGATCTGGTTCAGGTCTTCGCGCGAGTTGAGCATCATGGCGTAGCGGGTGCCGAGCTTGATGGTGTTGCCCAGGCGGTCGGCCTCGGCCACCACGTAGTCCATGAGCACGTCCTCCTGGTGGCTGATGCCCAGGTAGGACAGCGCCGAGACGCTGACCACGAGAGCCGACCCCGCAGCCACGATGAGCTTGGAGATCAGGCTTCCCTGGATGGCGGTCCACAGCCTACGCATGGCTCACTCCCCGGGCAAAACCATCAGGACGTCCGGCCTGGCGGCCAGGCCGGAAACGGGCCTTCAGCGCACGTGGCACTGCCCGCAGGCCAGCGGGCCCTTGCCCTTGGTCCGGTGGCAGTCGACACACTGCTTGTGGTAGGCGCGCATAAGGCCGGTGGTCTTGTCCGCGGGCTTCACCCTGTGGCAGTCTGCGCAGGGCGTGCCCTCGGTGGAGGCCACGCGGTCGATGACGCCGTTCTTGCCGCCGTGGTGGCAGACCACGCACTCTTCGAGCTTGGCCTTTTCGTTGTGCTTGTCATGGTTGAACACCGCGGGCGGCCTCTGGTGCTTGCCAAAGGCCTCCGGGGCGAGCTTGGTGATGCTGTCCTGGGACAGGGCGACGCCCGCAATGGCCAGGATGAGCGCGGCCAGGGCGAGTCCGGTCAGGAAGGGCAGCTTGGGTGTGTATTTCATGGCGTCCTCCTAGACCTCGGGCCTTTCCATGCATTCGTAGATGATGTCGCTCAGGAATTTGAGCTCCATGCCCAGCTTGTTGAAGTGGATGATGTCGTGCAGGCCGCCGTGGCAGTTGTGGCACGGGGTGATGACGGTCTTGACCCCGGTGGCGCGCAGCTGCTCGGCCTTGACGACATTGCCCTCCAGGCGGACGTTCTTGAACGGCGGGCCGCAGTTGATGACCCCGCCGCCAGCTGCGCAGCAGAAGTTGTGCTCCATGTTGGGGCTCATCTCGATGATGTCGCCGTCCACGAGGAAGCGCGTGACGTCGCGCAGCTTCTGCTGCAGGCCCTTGCCGCGCACGATGTTGCAGGGGTCCTGGATGGTCACCGGGCCGGGGAACTTCTTGGCGAGCTTGATCCGCCCCTGGTCGATGAGCTCCCAGTAGAACTCCACGGCGTGGATCACCGGCACCGGCGGATAGCTGTAGCCCAGCCAGCGGTTGCCCACGTCGTACACCGAGCGCAGGGCATGGCCGCATTCGCCCATGACGATGCGCTTGACCTTGAGCTTCTGGGCGCTCTCGAAGTGCTTGCGCTTGAGCCGGCCCATCATCTCGAAGTCACCGGTGAACATGCACATGTCGGAGTTGTCCCAGCCGGGGTTGGCCGGCATGGTCCAGTCCTTGCCGGACATGTGCAGGATGGCCGCGGCCTGGTAGATGAGCTGGGTGCGGAACTTGGGCTCGGGCGCGATGACCGAGTAGTAGATGTCCGCGCCTTCCTTATCGAGCGGGATGCGCAGGCCCGGGAACTCCTCGCGCGCCTCGTCCTCCTGCCACATCAGCGAGTCCGTCCACTCGTCGTCCTTGACCCACATCTGGTTGTACACGGCCGAGTGGCTGTGGGCGGTGTCCTGGATGTACTGCGGGGTCACGCCCAACTTGTGGCAGATGCGCCGGACCACGGAGATGATGTAGGCCGTGTCGATGCCGATGGGGCAGAAGTGCACGCAGCGGCGGCAGAGGTTGCATTCGGTGTAGGCCAGCTGGGCCATGCCGTAGATGAAGTCCGCATCCACCCGGCCGCAGGTCTTGAGCAGCACACCCATGGTTTGGTGCACCTTGCCCGCCGGGGTATAGCTCGGGTCGCCGGGGTGCGAGAGGGCGAAGTGGCAGGCCTCGGCGCACAGGCCGCAGCGCATGCAGGTTTCGGAATAGGCTTGAAGGCGCGCGCCGGTTTCGCCGCTGAGCACGGCGCCCACGGTTTTCTCGATCTTCTCCGGGGTCAGCCGCGAGACGCCGCGCCTGAGCCCCACGTCTTCGATGAGTCGTTCTTGGATGCCCATGTGTGGTTCCTCCTTGGGGCTTTACCAGTCTCTCGCGTGGCGCACGCCGCCGAACTCCGAGCCCATGTAGGCCCGGGTGAAGGCGGAAAAGACCATGTGCGAGAGCCGCGTGAACGGGATGGCCGCCAGCATGATCTCCCCGGCCACGATGTGCGCGATGAGCATGATCTGATAGTCGAACACCTGGTGGTAGGCCAAAAACCCGGTCAGAAAGGGCAGGGCCACGATCGTCAGGGCCAGCCAGTCCTGGCCGGTGGTGATGTAGGCCACCTCCTTCTGGGTCAGCCTGCGGCCCGCGAAGACCAGGCAGGCGGCCAGCACCACCAGGGTCAGGATGTCGGCCGTGCTGTCCGGCAGGGTCGCGTAGGAGACCCCGAAGAACTCGGTCCACAGGGCCACGTGGGCCATGAGGAACACGGGCACCAGGATGAGGCCGAT
>JANXYI010000331.1 GCA_025350085.1 Deltaproteobacteria bacterium | reverse complement strand
CACGCCCATCATGTACGCCTTTGACGACCGCGAAAAGGTCCTGGACATCCTGCAAGACCCCACGGGCTCGCGCCTGACCTACAGCTACTACCGCATCGGCGGCGTGGCCAAGGACCTGAGCGCCGACTGCCTGGACAGCATCCGGGCCTTCATCCCCTGGTTCCGCTCGCGGCTGCCCATGTACAAGGACCTGGTCACGGACAACATCATCCTCAGAAAGCGCATCGAGGACATCGGCGTCATCGAGAAGGACGCCTGCCGCCGCTTTGGCGCCACCGGCCCGGTGGCCAGAGGCTCGGGCATCAACTACGACGTGCGCCGCAACGAGCCCTATTCGGTCTACCCCAAGCTGGACTTCGAGATCCCGACCTCGGAGCGCAAGTGCGCCCGTGGCCGCTACGACGTGCGCCTGGCCGAGATGGAGCAGTGCCTCAGGATCATCGAACAGTGCCTGGACATGATGCCCGAGGGCGACGTGCTGGTGAAGGGCGCGCCCAAGCCCTCGTGGAAGGTGCCCGCAGGCGAGGCCTACTTCGCCGTGGAAGGCGCGCGCGGCAAGATCGGCGCGTACGTGGTCAGCGACGGCGGCAAGAACATCTACCGCACCAAGCTCCGCGCCCCTGGCTTCTGCAACTTAAGCCTCTTTGCCGAGGTCTCGCGCGGGACCATCCTGGCCGATGCCGTGGCCATCCTGGGCAGCCTTGACCTGATCATCCCGGAAATCGACAGGTAGGAGAACGAATGAACGCCATACCTGCAGAGTTGTTGCATATCGTCATCGGGCTGGTGGCCGTGGCCGCCAGCGTGGGCCTCATCGGCCTGGTCATGGTCTGGGTGGAACGCAAGGTCGCGGGCCACATCCAGCGCCGTCCCGGCCCCTTTGAGGTCGGCCCGAGCGGCGTGCTGCAGCCCCTGTGCGACGCGCTGAAGCTCGTGGGCAAGCAATTGTTCATGCCGCTGGGTGCTGACCCGATCCTGTTCTGGCTGGCCCCGGTGCTGGCCTTTTTGCCGGTGCTGCTGCTGTTCCTGCCCCTGCCCGTGGGCGACGGCCTCCAGGCGCTGGACGTCAACCTGGGCCTCTTGCTCATCCTGGCCTTCTCCGGGCTGGCGGTGCTCTCGGTGCTCCTCGCCGGCTGGGCCTCCAACAACAAGTACGGCCTGCTCGGCGCCGCGCGCGGCGTGGCCCAGTCCGTGGCCTACGAGATCCCGCTGCTGCTCTCCGTGCTGTCCGTGTCCTTCGTGGCCGGCAGCCTGAACCTGGCCACCGTGGTTGAGGGGCAGGGCACCTGGCCGTGGAACTGGAACATCATGACCCAGCCCCTGGCCTTTTTGATCTACTTCGTCAGCGCCTTCGGCGAGACCAACCGCGCCCCCTTCGACCTGCCCGAGGCCGAAAGCGAGCTCACCGCCGGGTTCCACACGGAATACTCGGGCATGGGCTTCGGCCTCTTCTTCCTGGCCGAATACGCCAACATGGTCGTGGTCTGCGCCGTGGCCACGGCGCTGTTCCTGGGCGGCTGGCACGGGCCGGTGCTGCCCGGACCGGTGTGGTTCGTGCTCAAGGTCTCCTCGCTCATGCTGCTCATGGTCTTTGCGCGCTGGACCTTCCCGCGCGTGCGTTTCGACCAGCTTTTGAACATCAATTGGAAGTGGCTCTTGCCCCTGGCCGTGGCCAACCTGCTGCTGACGGCCTTCTTCGTGAAGCTGGCCCAGTTCGCCTAATGACGGTGGTGAAGGTTATGATGAAAGAAGCCCTGCAGACCGTATCCGACCTTTGGAGCCTCATGGTCGGCCTGAATGTGACCAAGCGGTATTTCCTGGAGCCGCAGATCACGGTGCGCTACCCCTGGAAAGAGGTGCACAACCTGGCCACCTTCAAGGGCCATCTGGAACTGGTGAGCTCCAAGACCCCGGGCAAGGGCAAGTGCATCTCCTGCGGCATGTGCGCCATGGCCTGCCCCAGCAATTGCCTCACGGTGGTCAAGCGCAAGGCGCCCAAGCCCACTCCCGAGGAGGAGCAGGCCCTGGCCGAGGCCAAGGCCAAGGGCGAGAAGCCCAAGGACAAGACCCCCAAGGACCCGGAGAAGTTCCTCTACGACTACACGCTGTGCAGCCTGTGCGGCACGTGCATGGAGAACTGCCCGGTGGGCGCGCTGGACTTCACGGGCAGCGCCTACCTGGCCGGCTACACGCGCGAGGATTTCCACTTCGACCTGGTGCAGGTCTTGAAGAACCAGGCCGGGCTTGAGGGCGTGGACGAGACCGCGGCCCCCGGGGCCGGGCAGAGCGAGGGTTAGCATGGAAGACATGGCGAAAATCGCGTTCGGACTCTACACGCTCATCATCCTGGGCGGCAGCGTCCTGGCCGTGGGGGCCAAGAGCCTGGTCCGGGCCATGGTGGGGCTCATCGCCACGCTGCTCGGCGTGGCGGGCATGTACATGCTCCTGAACTCCCCGTTCATGGCCCTGATGCAGATCCTCATCTACGTGGGCGCCATCAGCGTGCTCATCTTCTTCGCCATCATGCTCACGCGCGCCGATGCCGGCGGCGAGGAGGCCGAGAGCGCGCCCCTGCGCCAGAACCTGCTCTCGCTTCTGGCCGTGCTCTCGGTGGGCGGAATCCTGGGCTGGCTGGTCCTGACCCGGCCGCTGGCCACCACGGGCGTGCCCGTGGAGGTGAGCATTGAGAAGCTGGGCCTGGGCCTGCTCGGGCCGTACGGCCTGGCCTTTGAGCTCATCTCTGTGGTGCTTTTGGTATCCATGGCCGGGGCCGTGCTCCTGGCCTGGGAGAGGAGGAACGGCAAATGAGCGCGCTTACGCTCTACCAACTGGTGGCCCTGATCCTGCTCATGGCGGGACTCTTCGGCATCGCGCAACGCAGGAGCCTGGTGGGCATGCTCATCAGCGTGGAACTCATGCTCAACGGAGCGGGCCTGTCCATCGTGGCGGCCAGCCAGCTCACCCCGGCCAACGCCGTTCTGGGCCAGCTGGGCACGCTCTTCGTCATGGGTCTTGCGGCGGCGGAGGCGACCCTGGTCCTGGCCATCATCGTGGTCATCGCCAGGCGTTTCGGCACCACCAAAACCAGCGTCGTTTCGACTCTGAAGGGATAGCGCCATGACCGGGATCATTGAAAGCGCACGCGTGCTCCTGCCGGTGGCCATCACCCTGGTGGCGCCGCTGTTCATCTGGCTCTATCGGGGCGATCAGAACAAGCGCGAGGGCGTGTCCTTCGTCGCGGCCGGGCTGACCTTCCTCTCTGTCTTGTCGCTCGCGCCCCAGGTTCTGGCGGGCAACATCTGGAAGTACACCCTGTTCACCATCCTGCCCGGCATCACGGTGACCTTCTGCGCCGACGGGCTCTCGCTCATCTTCGCCATCGTGGCCTCGTTTCTCTGGATGCTCGCCACCAGCTACAACGTGGGCTACATGCGCAGCCTGGATGAGCACGCCCAGACCCGCTACTACGTCTGCTTCGCCGTGGCCATTTTCGGTGCCGAGGGCGTGGCCCTCTCGGCCAACGTGTTCACGCTCTACCTCTTCTACGAGGTCATCACCGTGTTCACGTACCCGCTGGTGGCCCACCACCAGGACGAGGAGGGCTTCTCCGGCGCGCGCAAGTACATCGTCTACCTCATGGGCACCAGCAAGCTCTTCCTCTTGCCCGCCATGGTCATGACCTACGTGCTGCTCGGCACGCTCGACTTCCACCTGGGCGACGCCATGAAGGGCATGTTCCCGCCCGACGTGGTCGAGGCGCACCCCCTGGCCGTGACCATCACCTATGCGCTCTACATCATGGGCATCGGCAAGGCCGCGCTCATGCCCTTCCACAACTGGCTGCCCTCGGCCATGGTCGCGCCCACGCCGGTCTCCGCCCTGCTGCACGCGGTGGCGGTGGTCAAGGCGGGCGTGTTCTGCGTCTGCCGCATCATCCTCTCCGGCTTCGGGGTGGAGGTCATGGACAAGCTCGGGCTCGGCATCCCCACGGCCATGGTGGCGGCCTTCACCCTCACGGTGGCCAGTTTCATCGCGCTGACCAAGGACGACCTCAAGGCGCGGCTGGCCTACTCCACGGTGGCCCAGCTGTCGTACGTCGTCTGTGGCGTGGCCCTTTTGACCCCCATGGCGGTGCAGGGCGGCATGGCCCACATCGCGCACCACGCGTTTTCCAAGATCACGCTCTTCTTCGCGGCCGGGGCCATCTACGTGGCCACGCACCTGAAGAAGATCAGCCTCATGGACGGCCTGGGCCGCAAGATGCCCTGGACCTTCGGGGCCTTTGCCATCGCCTCGCTGTCCATGATCGGCATGCCGCCGGTCTGCGGCTTTGTCTCCAAATGGTACATCGTCAACGGCGCGCTGCAGGCCGGGCAGATGGGCATCTTCCTGGCCTTCATGCTCTCCACGGTGCTGAACGCGGGCTACTTCCTGCCGGTGATCTACCGGGCCTTCTTCAAGGAGCCCGCGCCGGACCCGCACTCGCACTACGAGCATTACAAGGAAGCGCCGCTGACCATGGTCATCCCGCTGTGCATGACAGGGGCCATCTCCGTGATCCTGGGCCTGTATCCCGCCCTGTTCATGGATTTCGTCCGAATCTTTGGCAAGTTCTAGGGGGCCTGATATGAGCTTGTTCGGGATGTTGCTGAGTGAACTGCGGGCCAGGAGGGGCGTCGTCGGCGTCCTGTTCTTCCTGGGCCTGGCCGGTCTGGTGGTGGCGAATGTGTTCATCCGGCCCCACGAGGTTGAATTCGTGTACGACGCGTACCCCGGATTCTGGGCCGTGTTCGGGCTCGTCGGGGGCCTGGCCATGGTCATTGTCATGAAAAAGATCGTCCAGCCCATGATCAGCCGCGGAGATGACTACTATGAGCGCAATAACTAGCTCCTTCATCCACCCGACCCTGGGCTTCTACGCCCTGGCGCTGATCTTGCCGTTCCTGCGCGGCAAGGGCTGGAAATGGCTTTTGCTCATTCCGCCCATCATCGCCGTGTGGAGCGTGATGACAGTTCAGCCCGGGCTCTACGGCGAGATGAACTACCTGGGTCAGAAGCTTCTGCTCGGCCGGGTGGACAAGATGTCGCTCATCTTCGCCCAGGTCTTCGCGGTCATGAGCCTCATCGGCATGGTCTACGCCCTGCACGTGGAGGACAAGCTCCAGCACATCATGGCCTGCGTCTACGTGGGCGGGGCCTTTGGCTGCACCTTTGCCGGGGATTTCCTGACGCTCTTCGTCTTCTGGGAGCTTATGAGCATCGGCTCGACCTTCCTGGTCTGGCTGGCGCGCAACCCCATCGCGACCAAGGCGGGCTTCCGCTACTTCCTGTACCACACCATCGGCGGGCTGTTCCTTTTGATCGGCCTGCTCATGCGCTACAAGGCCGTGGGCAGCTTCGCCTTTGACCACGTCGAGCCCACGGCGATGATGGCCTACGACTGGATGATCCTGCTCGGGTTCTGCGTCAACGCGGCGGTGGTGCCCCTGCACGCCTGGCTGCCCGACGCCTACCCCGAGGGCACGGTCACCGGCTCGGTGTTCATGTGCGCCTTCACCACCAAGACCGCGGTCTACGTGCTGCTGCGCGGCTTCCACGGGGTCGAGGCCCTGGCCATCGCCGGAACGATCATGTGCGTCTACGGTGTGCTCTACGCGTGCA
>JANXYI010000329.1 GCA_025350085.1 Deltaproteobacteria bacterium | reverse complement strand
CCGTAAGGTCTCACGCAGTTGCGCGTGCGCTTGGCCTGGTACAGGGCCTGGTCGGCGCGCTCAACCAGGCTGGCCATGTCCAGGGCGTCGGCCGGGAAGCAGGCCAGGCCAATGCTCACGGTGAGGCCCGGCAGCTCCTGCCCGGCAAAGACCACGCGGTGCCGCTCCAGGTTCTGGCGGATGCGCTCGGCCACGCCTGCGGCCTCCTCCCGGCTGGCCTGGGGCAGGATCACGGCGAACTCCTCGCCGCCGTAGCGCACGGCGCGGTCGTACAGGCGCGCGGTGTCGCCCAGGATGCGGGCAAAGTCGCGCAGGGCCTGGTCCCCGGCGGAATGACCGAAGTCGTCGTTGAAGCGCTTGAAATGGTCCAGGTCGAGCATGAGCAGGGTGAAGCTCTGGCCGAAGCGGCGGAAGCGCTCCATCTCCCTGGGGATCTCCTGGTTGAAGGAGCGGCGGTTGAACAGGCCGGTCAGCTCGTCGCGGGAGGCGCCTTCCTCCTTCTGGCGCAGGAGGTTCACCTCCACCAGGATGGGTTCGCGCAGCATGGGCTTGACCTGGATGAAGTAGTCGCACAGGGCCGTGACCAGGCTCACGTTGCGGCCTAGGGCCTGGCACAGCCCGTCCTGGTGCAGGAGCACGGTGTGGATGGTGTCCCTGGCTTCGCTGGGCGGCAGTTCCAGGCGGCTTAGGCGGTAGAGCGCCTCGGCGTAGATCTCTTCGCCGAACTCGCGGGCCAGCCGCTCCCAGGGGGCCGGGGACGGCTCGCAGGACGCGGCAGCGCGCTGGAGCAGCGCATTCAGCTGCTCGGAAAAATTCTTCGGAGGGTATTGCGCACAGGCCATGGCGACAACCACATGATATAAAAAGATAAATATTAAATACACCTACTCTTGACTACGCATATATAGTTGGGGGTGGGCAATGTCAACGCGAATCCTGCCGGGCCGGGCTTGACTGTGCTGCGCGCGGAAGGCACAAGTCTCTCTGATGGGAACTGCATCCGGAAAACAGCGAGGAGAGGGACATGGCGGCGACCTTCCGCAATGACGACAGCGTGCTTCTGGCCCGGGTGGAGGAGCTTGAGCGCGAGCGCACACGCCTCGGCCTGCTGGGCCTGGTGGGCGGCCTGGAGACCGTGGTTTTTGGCGTGGAGCCGCAGCGGCTCAAGGCCGCGGCAACGGAATTCCTGGACAGCACGGGCTATTTCTTCGGCACGGCGCTGACCAGCGCGGACGCCGAGGCCTGTGTGCTCAGGCTGCCCGGGTCTGCGGACTTCCTGCTGCGCGCGCGCAAAACAGGCCCCAGCCCTTTCGACGCCGAGCCCCTGGGCCCCAAGTCTGCGCACCTGCCGCGCACCCGCATCGAGACGCTGGTGTTCCAGTGCCAGGACCTCGACCGGTTCGTGGCCCTGCAGAAGGCCCGCGGCGTACGCTTTCTGAGCCCGGAACCCATCAACTCGGGCAGCTCGCTGTTCATCCAGACCGAGCCCTCGGCGTATAGCGCCCTGTCCTACGGGTTCGTGCAGTGGCTCAGGGGCGGGCGGCAGTACCAGGGCGGGTATTTCCGCGAGGCCGACTGGTGCCTGGGGAAGCCGGACCGCGCGCACCTGCGCGACATCGGCGTCTTTGACCATGCCTCGGTGCGCGTGCACGCCCGGGACCGCGACAACGCCATCCTGGAGTTCCTGGCCCTGACCAGCTACGACTTCGCCCTGGCTCTCTACGTGGAGCACCTGAACTCCATCACCAACGTGGCGCGCTTCCCCGGCGACCCCTATGCCATGGTCATCACCTCGGGCCTGGGCGAGGCGGCCCAGGGCCAGGAAGGCCCCACGGAGATGTTCATCAAAAACTACGGCCGACGCGTGCACCACCTGGCCTTTCGCACCGAGCACATCCGGCAGACCTTTGCGGGCCTCAAGGCCGCGGGCATGGAGTTCCTGGTGGAGCTGGTGGGCTCGCCCGAGGAGGGCCTGCGCCAGACCTTCAGCAGACCGCTTGCGAACACGCTCATGGTCCACGAGTACATCAAGCGCTACGCGGGCTTTGACGGCTTCTTCACCAAGGACAACGTGACCCTGCTGACCAAGGCCACGGAGAATCAATAGGGCCGGTCTTCGACCAGGGTCATGGCCTGCCCATTGACAGGGCCGGGTCAGGCGCCTATCTTGTCAACAAGTGAGCATATATTCATATGAATGGGCCGACGAATCCGGACATGTGCGAGAAGCAGTGCCTGCACCAGGACCGCGTGGACCGGGTGCGCGGGGACATGCTGGCGGACGTTGCTGCCGAGGGCCTGGCCGAGATCTTCGGGCTTCTGGGCGACCGGACCCGGGTGCGCATCCTGCACGCGCTGAGCCTGGGCGAACTCTGCGTCTGCGACATCTCGGCAGTGCTGGGCGCCACGTCCTCGGCCGTGTCGCACCAGTTGCGGCTTTTGCGCACGGCCAAGCTGGTCCGCTCCCGCAAACAGGGCAAGATGGTTTTTTATACCCTGGACGACGAGCACGTGCGCCAGTTGTTCGCCCAGGGCCTGGAGCACGTTTTGGAGCGCAGATAGGTTTTTGCCGGGCCCTGTTG
>JANXYI010000268.1 GCA_025350085.1 Deltaproteobacteria bacterium | reverse complement strand
GGCTCCTGTGTGCTCGATGACCTTGATCAGCCGCCACTTGCCGCCCCGGAAGCGCAGGGCAAAGGTCAGGGCCAGCACCGCGATGTAGGCCGTGAGGCAGATCCAGGGCGCGTGCAGGCCGCCGGTGTTTGTCGCCACGAGCGCCCAGGCGGGCAGGATGAGCACGCCCACGCTGGCCGCGAGCATGGTCAGCAGCACGAAGCGCGTGTCGCCCGCGCCTTTGAGCGCGCCGAAGTAGACGATGGAGATGCCGTCGATGAGGCTGTAGAGCGCCACGTAGCGCAGCAGCACCACGCCCGTGGCCCGGATGTCGGCGAAGCCGGGGTCGCCGGGCAGCGGCGCCACGCCGGGCGTGGTCTCGAAGAGGTCCAGCAGTGGGCCGGGCAGCAGCACGAAGATGAGCGCCACGGTCCACATCCAGAAGAGCGACAGGCGCAGGATGTTGCCCGTGGCGCGCTGGGCGATGTCCGGGCGCCCTTGGCCCTGGCTGCGGCCCACCAGGATGCTGGCGGCGATGGACAGGCCGATGACCGGCAGATAGGTCAGGGTGTTGATGGAAAAGGCGATGTTCGTGGCCGAGAGCGCCACCAGCCCCAGGCGGCCCACCAGCAGCGAGAACCCGGTGAGGGCCAGGATGTCGAGGAAATACTGGAGCCCGGCGGGCAGGCCGATGCGCAGGAGCCGGGCGAGCATCTCCGGCTCGGGCCGGGCGCTGGCGAGGTTGTGGCGGGCTCTTTCCACCGGGGCGCGATAGATGAGCCAGCCGTACAGCAGGCAGATGATCGCCGCGCCCGCCACCGAGGCCAGGGCCGCGCCGCGGATGCCCAGCTCCGGCGCGCCGAAGCGTCCGAAGATGAGGGCATAGGCCAGGGGCAGGTTGGCCGCGGTCCCGGCCAGGTTCACCAGCATGACGGCCTTGGTGCGCCCCTGGCCGGAAAAATAGCCGGACAGGGCGGTGCCGAGCACCGTGAAGCCCGCGCCCAGGGTCAGGATGAAGAAGTAGTCGGCCTCCAGGGCGCGCACGGCTTCCGGGTGCCCGGCCCAGGCAAAGACCGGCCCGCCCAGGAAGGCCAGGCCAGCCAGGAGCACCGAGGAGATCAGGCTGAACCACAGGCCTGCCCACAGGGCCGGGCCGATGCGCTCCGGTCGGCAGGCCCCGGCATACTGCGCCACCAGCACACCCACGCAGCTGGCCACGCCCATGAAGAAGCCCAGGAACATGAAGGAGGCGATGCCCGCGGGCACGGCCGCGGCGATCTCGGCCACGGAGTGCCGCCCCAGGAACACGCGGTCCGCGAACTGCATGATGGTGCTGCTGCCCATGCTGATCATGAGCGGCGCGCCCACGTGCAGGGCCTCGCGGTAGCCGCCCGGGCCCCCCCAGTGATTGGCCCAGCGGGAGTATGCTGCGTTGCCGGGCATGCTCACACCGCCTGCCCGGCCGCAAAGCCCGAGGCCCAGGCCCAGTGCAGGTTGAAGCCGCCCAGCTCCCCGGCCACGTCGAGCGCCTCGCCGATGGCGAAGAGGCCGGGCAGGGTGCGGCACTCGAAGGTTTTGGGCGAGAACTGCGCGGTGTCCAGCCCGCCGCTGGCGGCCTCGGCCTGGGCCATGCCCAGGGTGCCCGAGGGCGTCACCTGCCAGGCGTGCACCACCCCGGCCAGGGCTTCGATGTGCGCCTTGGGCAATTCCGCGCACCTGCGGTTGGCGGCGTCGGCCAGTTCCGGGGGCAGGGCGGCCCCGATCTTGTCAGACAAAAGCGCCTCGGCCAGGCGGCGCGGCAGCAGCCCGGCCAGCACCGTGCGGGCCAGGGCCTTGCCCCGCGTCGGGTCGCGCAGGAGCTGGCGCAGATCCGCTTCAGGGGCCAGGTCGATGGTCAGCGCCTCTCCCTTGCGCCAGTGGGACGAAATCTGAAGCGCTGCCGGGCCGGACAGGCCCTGGTGCGTGAACAGGAGGCCGTCGGTGTACGCCTTGCCGCAGCAGGACAGGGTGGCTGTGAGGCCGAGGCCCGAGAGCTCGCGGCACAGGGCGAGGGTGGCCCCGGTGCAGGTGAAGGGCGTCAGCGCAGGCCGGGCAGGCAGGTGCCGCAGGCCCAAGCTTCCGGCCAGCCGGGCCACGCTGTCCGTGCCGCCCAGCGCGGGCCAGGCCGGGCTGCCCAGGGCCAGCACCACGCGCGGGGAGGTCAACGGCCCCTTGTCCGTGTCCACGCGGAACCCGGCTTCGCCGGGGCTCACCCCGGTCACCTGGCGGCCCAGAATAAAGCGGCACCCGGCCTTGCGGCAGGCCCGTTCCAGGGCCTCGGCCAGCTTGCCCGCGCCCTGGTCGCAGAACAGGCGGCCAAAGTCCTCCTCATGGGCCGAGAGGCCGAGCTTGGCCAGCAGCGCGAGAAAGGCCTGGGGCGGGAAGCGCTTGAGCGCCTGGGCCGGGAAGCGCGGGTCGGCCGTGAGGTAGTGCGCCGGGGAGGCGTCCAGGTTGGTGCAGTTGGAGCGGCCGCCGCCCGAGGCGCGCAGCTTGCGGGCCGTGGTCTTGGCGGCGTCCACCAGGGCCACCTGGCGGCCCCGGCGCGCGGCCGTGAGGGCGCACAGCAGCCCGGCCGGACCGGCCCCCAGAATCAGGACGTCGGCAGGGACGTCGGCAGGGGCGTCGGAAGGGGAGTCAACAGGGGCGTCGACGAGGACAACAGGCCTGGTCAGGACCGGGGCCTGGCCCGGACGCGGTGCGGATTTTCGGGGGCGCTGCGGCATGATCGCTTTGTAGGGGATGCTCGGGCCGAACACAAGCCGGAAACACGGACGCGGTCTGGGCCAGCCCCCTTCACATCGGCCAAGGACTGTGCTAGGCACTCGGCTGGAGCGCGGCTCCGAAATCTTTACGAGGGGTGGGTCATGGATTTCTTCTTTTTCTTCGCCGGGTTGTTCAGCGTCATCGCGGGCCTTTTGACCATCAAGAAGACGAGCCCGAACGGGCACTAGGCACTCCGCCTGCTGGCTTTGCCCGCTCGAAAACGCCTGGCCGACCCGCAGGGGCCGGTGCTGGTGTTGTCTTTCCGGCCCGCCTTGGCGGGCCTTTTTTTATCGAACCAGGCCGGTTGGGGCCTGACCGGAGGTGTGCATGCGCATCGTGTCCTGGAACGTCAACGGGTACCGGGCCGTGCTCCAGAAGGGCTTTCTGGACTGGCTGTCCGCCTGCGGGGCGGACGTGGTCCTGCTCCAGGAGACCAAGGCCGAGCCGGAGCAGCTCTCCGAGGCCGAGCGCAACCCGGCGGGCTACCACGGGCTGTGGAACTGGTCCAAGGGCAGGAAGGGCTACTCCGGCACGGCCTGCCTGTACAAGGCCGAGCCCCTGGCTCATTCCTTCGGCCTCGAGGACCCGCGCTTCCGGGGAGAGGGCCGGGTCATCCACCTGGAATACCCGGACTTCCACCTGTTCAACATCTATTTCCCCAACGGCCAGAAGGACGAGGAGCGCCTGGGCTACAAGCTCGGATTCTACGACGCCTTCCTGGCCCAGGCACAGACCATGAGACAGGCGAAGCCCGTGCTGGTCGGCGGGGACTTCAACACCGCGCACACCGAGATCGACCTGAAGAACCCCAAGGCCAACGCGAAGACCTCGGGCTTCCTGCCCATTGAGCGCGCCTGGCTCGATACCTTCGTGGCCCACGGCTTTGTGGACACCTTCCGGCTCTTCGAGCCCGGCCCGAACCACTACTCGTGGTGGAGCTACCGCTTCCATGCCCGGCCCAAGAACGTGGGCTGGCGCATCGACTACTTCTTCGTGTCCGAGGAGCTCAAGCCCCGCGTCAAAAGCGCCTGGATCGAGAGCGCGGTTGAGGGCTCGGACCACTGCCCAGTAGGCGTGGAAATCAGCGGCGTGGAGATCAGCGGAGTGGAGATCAGCACGGACCAGACGGCACAGCCGAATAAAGGAGCCTGACATGAGCGACGAAAAAAAGGATACTTGGCTGGGCTATGTGGCCACCACGACCATCCTCTTTGCCGTGTGCGCCACCCTGGCCACCTTCAAGGGCGGCCAGCACTCCACGCGCGCGGTGCTCTCCCAGTCCAAGGCCACCAACCAGTGGGCCTACTACCAGGCCAAGGATCTCAAAAGCTATCTGCACGAGTTGAACAAGGACGCCCTCGACCTGGCGGTGCTCGGGGCTGGGAAGGGCGGCGCGGGCAAGCCCGGCGGCGACTACGTCCAGGCCGTGCGCCAGAAGGCCGCGGCCTACGCCGAGAAGATCGCCAAGTACGACGTGCAGAAGGAGGAGATCAAGCGCCAGGCGGAAGGCTACGACAGCGTCATTGCCTCGGCCCAGGCCCATGCCAACGCCTTTGGCATGGCGGTGATCTTCCTGCAGATCGCCATCCTGCTCTCGTCGGTGTCCGCGCTGATGAAGATGAGGCCGGTCTGGTACGGCGGGCTGGCCGTGGGCGCCGTGGGTGTGCTCTACTTCGCCAACGGCTTTGTTCTGTTCTTCTGAGTTCTTCTGATGTGGGGCGGGCGGTTCTGCTGAGCGCAATGCGGGCCCACGGCCCGCGGCCTAGATGTGTCAGGCCCCGCGCTGGAAGCCGATTTCGACTGCGTTGCCGCGCACGATGACCGGGACGCGCCGCACCCCATCGGTGAGCCGGAGCATCTCGTCCAGCAGCAGCGGGTCGGCCAGAACGTCGAGGAACACGGCCCCGGGCAGGGCCTCGCGGGCGCGCCGGGTGTGCGGGCAGCCATCCTTGCCGTAGATGCGCACAACGGCGCCGTTGGCGCTTTCAAGGGCGTTGTCGGTTATGCTCTCGGGCATGGCCCCTAGATGGTCTTGAGCAGGCTCGAAGTCAAGCCGTCAATGGCCCGGGTGGAAACGTTGGCCTTGTAGTATACCCCGAAGGACCCTTCCTTGGCCTTGAGGGCCGCCTGCACCTCGCCCTGGCTGAGCTTGCCGTTCTTGTCCGTGTCCAGCTTGTCGAAGGCCGTTGTGGGCAGGGCGGCCTCGGTGCGGGAGAGGCTCTTGTCCTTGTCCGCGTCGTTGTCCGTGACAAAACTGGCCGCGGCCTTGGTGGAGTAGGGGTTTTGGGTCTGGTCCGCGGAGGGCTGGAGCAGGCTCGCGGCCGGGTCAACCGTGCTGCCGGGTTTCCTGTTCTTGTAGTAGGCCTCGATGGCGGCGTCCTGGCCCTTCAGGCCCGCCTTCATCTCCTTCAGGTCGATCTTGCCGTTCTTGTCCGCGTCCAGCTTGTCGAAGGCCTCCTGGGACAGGGTGACCTCGTCGGCGGACAGCACGCCGTCCTTGTTCTTGTCATTGTCCTTGAGGTACTTGGACGCGGCCAGATTGGAATAGGTGCCCTCGGGCAGGCCCGAGGTGGTGTCGCCGTTGGCGTACAGGTATTGCAAATTCGCCAGCTTGGGATTCACGCGCATAATTTTCCCCCTTTGTGCTGCTCCCGCTATGGTGCAGAATCCGGGCCAGGGCCCAAAAAATTGAAGGAGTCGGCAAAAACGGCCCTTGCAACCCCCGGCGCGTGGAGCTAAAAGGAAAATGCCCGTCCACCCTTTCACCCTGCGGAGCCTGCCATGAAACGAGCGTTGCCCCTGGCCCTGATCCTCTGCTGCTGTGCGCTCCCGGCCCTGGCCGGCTGGACCGATGTGCTGGACAAGGTGCAGTCGGAGCTCCCGGCCCACACCGCTGGTTCGACCGGCGCCGCCGCCAGCCTGCCCGACGCGGACGTGGCCAAGGGGCTCAAGGAGGCCCTGGCCCAGGGCACCCAAAAGGCCGTGACCTCCCTTGGCCGCACCGACGGGTACTTCGGCAACCAGGCTGTGCGCATCCTGCTGCCCGCGCAGCTGCAAAAGCTGGAGACGCCCCTGCGCCTGGCCGGACAGGGCCAGCTCATCGACGACCTGGTGCTGGCCATGAACCGCGCCGCGGAAAAGGCCGTGCCCCAGGCCGCGAACATCCTGTCCGACGCCGTGCGCGCCATGACCGTGCAGGACGCGCACGGCATTCTGGCCGGGCCGCAGGACTCCGCCACCCAGTATTTCCGCAAGTCGAGCGGCGCCAAGATCGGCGAGATGATGCAGCCCATCATCAACAAGTCCATGGAAAACGTGGGCGTGGCCAAGGCCTACAACCGGCTCACCGCCAGCCCCATCGCCGCGTCCGTGGCACAAAGCTACGGGCTGGACCTGAACGCCTACGTCAACACCAAGGCCCAGGACGGGCTGTTCACGCTCATCGCCAAGGAGGAAAAGGACATCCGCGCCAACCCGGCCGCGCGCACCACCGACATCCTGAAGAAGGTCTTCGGGGCAAAGTAGAAGAGCAAGAGCCTCCGG
>JANXYI010000070.1 GCA_025350085.1 Deltaproteobacteria bacterium | reverse complement strand
GGCCGGGCAGGTGGCGGCGGGCGTGCTGGCCCGGTTCCGCGCGGCGGGTCTGCCCGTGGTCCATGTGCGCCACGAGAACCTGCGGCCCGGCTCGACCTTCTTTCTGCCCGGCACCAGGGGCGCGGACATCCACCCCTGCGTGCTCCCGCTACCCGGCGAGCCCGTAGTCCTCAAGCACTTCCCCAATGCCTTCCGCGACACCGGCCTGCTGGAGATCCTGCGCGGGCTCTCGGCCACGCGCTTGGCCATCTGCGGGATGATGACGCACATGTGCGTGGACACCAGCGTACGCGCGGCCTTTGACCTGGGCTTCAGTGTGCGCCTGGCGGCCGATGGCTGCGCCACCCGCGACCTCGCCTTTGCGGGCCAGAGCGTGGCTGCCGTGGATGTCCAGACCGCGTACCTGGCCGCGCTGAATGCGGTCTTTGCCCAGGTGGCCCTGGCCGCGGAACTCGGCCTGCCCTGATCTGCCCACCCGCTGCCTTGGGAGGACCCATGCGCCCGACGCCCAGCCCCGTCCATCTTTGCCTCATCCGCCTTTGCCTTGCCGGTCTGCTCGCCCTCAGTCTCGGCGGCTGCCTGCCCAAGTCCAAGGCCTGGATCCACCCCGGCGAGCCCAATCCGCGCAAGGAGGACCGGCTCTTTGAAGAGGACACCCAGTTCTGCGAGGGCAAGATCGGCCCGCAGGCCGAGGGCCCGGCCCGGGACGCGGCCATGGCCGACTGCCTGAAGCGCCTGGGCTGGAAGCCCAAGGAAAAGGACTAGCGCGTGGAGCAGGGCGCGGTGTTCGTGGCCGGGGCCACCGGCTATGTGGGCGGGCGGCTCGTGCCGCTCTTGCTCACGCGCGGGTACACGGTCGTTGCTGTGGCGCGCAGCCCGGGCAAGTTGTCCGCCCGGCCCTGGGGCGGCCACCCGGCCTTGCGCATCCTGCCGGGCGACGTCGCGGACAAGGCCAGCCTCGAGGCAGCCATGCAGGGCTGCCAGGCGGCCTTCTATCTGGTGCACTCCATGGGCGCGGGCGGGGATTTCGCTAAGGCCGACCGCCTGGCCGCCAGCAACATGGCCCAGGCCGCCCAGGCGGCTGGCGTGGGGCGCATCCTCTACCTGAGCGGCCTGGGTGACGACGCCCCTGGCCTGTCCGAGCATTTGCGCTCGCGCTCCGAGGTCGGGCGCATCCTTTCCGAAGGTCCGGTACCGGCCACGGTGCTGCGCGCAGCCGTGATCCTGGGCTCGGGCAGCGCCTCCTTTGAGATCATCCGCGCCCTGGTGGAGCGCCTGCCCATCATGATTACCCCGTCCTGGGTGCGCACGCGCTGCCAGCCCATCGCCATCACCAACGTGCTGGGCTACCTGCTCGGCTGCCTGGAGAACCCGGCCACCGCCGGGCTGACGCTGGACATCGGCGGGCCGGACATCATCACCTACGATGAGCTGTTCCACATCTACGCCCGGGCGGCGGGCATCCGCGCCCCGCTGATCCTCCCAGTGCCGTTTCTTTCGCCCAGGCTCTCGGCCTTCTGGGTCAACTGCGTCAGCCCCGTGCCCGCGCACCTGGTGCGGCCGCTCATCGAGGGCCTGAAGAACGAGGTCGTCTGCCATGACAGGCGCATCCTGGACCTGGTGCCCCAGAAACTTCTGGGCTGCGAGGAAGCCATCGCCTCGGCCCTGTCCGAGATGACCTGGCCCGCCGCCACCTGCTGCCACGACGCGGGCGTGCCCTGCGCCCCTGCGCGCCTGAGCGAGGCCGCCTCCTGCCCGGCGGAGTGGACCAGGGCCGGGGACGCGCCTTTTGCCGGGGGCACCATGTTCCGGGCCGACTACGCCGCCATCCTGGCCACCACCCCGGCGCACGTCTGGGACGCCGTGCGGCGCATCGGCGGGCTTACTGGCTGGTACGCGGGCGACAGGCTCTGGCGCCTGCGCGGGTTCGTGGACAAGCTGCTCGGCGGGCCGGGGCACGGTCGGGGCCGCCGCGACCCCGAGCACCTGGTGGAGGGCGACAGCGTGGACTTCTGGCGCGTGCTGGTGGCCGAGCCGGAGCAGAGGCTGCTGCTGCTGGCCGAGATGAAGATCCCGGGCGCGGCCGCCCTGGACCTGCGCCTGGCACCGAAGGACGGCGGCACCGAACTCCTGCTGCTGACCACCTTCCAGCCCCGCGGGCTGCTCGGCCTGGCTTACTGGTGGCTCATGTGGCCGGCCCACGGCCTGCTCTTCCCGGCCATGCTCAAAAACATCGCCCAGGCCGCCGGGGCGCGGGTGACCGAAGGCCCCAGGCAGCTGGCGCAGAGGCCCGACGCATGAGCCGCCGGGCAGCTTCAAAGCAGGAGGGTCACCTCCGTGAGGCCCTCCGCGAGGGCTTCACCACGGGCTCGGCTGCTGCAGCCGCGGCCCGGGCGGCCACGCTCTTTGCGCTCACCAACGAGGCCCCGCAGATGGTGGACATCCCCCTGCCGCCGCCGCACCCATCCGATGTGGGCCGCCTGAGCATCCCCATTGCCGAGGTTCACGACGACGAGCTGGGCGTGCGCGCTGCAGTCATCAAGGATGGCGGCGACGACCCGGACGCCACCCACGGCGCGCGGATCGAGGCCCACGTGACGCTGGACCCGGCCTTTTCCGGCGTGGGCCCGCACGTGCTCATCGGCGGCGGCCGGGGCGTGGGCCGCGTGACCCGGCCCGGCCTGCCCGTGGCCGTGGGCAGCGCAGCCATCAACCCCGGCCCCGAGGCGCAAATACGTCAGAGCATCCTCGAAATTTTGCCGGCTGACTTTAAAGGCATCGCCCTGGTGGTCATCGAGGTGCCGGAAGGCGAGGAGATCGCCCGGCACACCCTCAATGCGCGCCTGGGCATCCTGGGTGGCATCTCCATCCTGGGCACGGGCGGCATTGTGCGGCCCTACAGCCACGAGGCCTGGGCCGCGTGCATCGATGCCGCCCTGGACGTGGCCCGGGCCGCCGGGCCCGCCACTGGAGGAGGGGCGGTTGCCCTGACCACGGGCCGCCGCAGCGAGCGCCTGCTTCAGGAGCGCTGCCCCTTTGTGCCCGATGTCTGCCTCATCCAGGCCGCAGATTTCTTCGCCCACGCGCTTCGCGCGGTTCATTCGCGCGGTTTCAGGGACGTGGTTTGGGCGGTCTTTCCCGGCAAGCTGGTCAAGCAGGCCCAGGGCTTTGCCAGCACCCACGCCCGCCAGGCCGAGCTTGACTTCGCGCTTTTGGCCGACTGGGCGCGCGAGGCCGGGGCAAACGCGGCCACTGTTGACGCCGTAGCCCGGGCCAACACCGCTGGCCAGGCCCTGGCGCTGGTCGGGAACAGCGATGTCGGCCAGCGGCTCGTGGCCCAGCTGGTGGAGCGCGCCCGGGCCGCGGCTCAGGGCTTTGCCGGGCCGGGCCTGCGCATACACTATGTTGTGTTCGACATGCAGGGGGCCTGCTTGTTCAGCGACCCGGTGCCGGAATCCGGCTTTGCCTTGCCTGACCCCCTTCACCTTGGCGCTGGTTCGCGCTAAAGGGAACCCATGTTCGACAAGAGCCAGAACCCCGTGCATGTGATCGGCCTGCGGCCCGGTGCCCTGACCCTGCCGCCGGGCGTGGACGAGATCTTGTCCCGCGCGCAGGTGCTGGTGGCCGGGCGCAGGCTCATGGACGCCGCGCCGCGCGCCTGCCGCCCGGAGAAGCGCATCACCGTGACCGCGCCGCTCACGCCCATCCTGGAGGAGATCGAACGCGACCTGGACGAGGGCCGCGCCGTGGTGGTGCTGGCTGACGGCGACCCGCTGTTCTTCGGCCTGGGCAAGAGGCTCATCGAGCACCTGGGCGCTGCGCGCGTGCAGGTGCACCCCAACCTGTGCACCCTGCAGATGGCCGCGGCCCGCGTGGGCCTGCCCTGGCACGACGTGCGCGTGGTCTCCCTGCACGGCCGCAGCGACTTCACCCCGCTTTTCGCCGCCCTGGCCCGCTTCGAGCGCCTGGCCGTGTTCACGGACCCGGAGAACTCGCCCGCGGCCATTGCCGAGGCTTTGCTTGAGCGCGGGGTGGTCGACGCCTCGCTGATCATCCTGGAGAACCTGGGTGCGGAGAACGAGACCGCCCGGCGCCTGCGCCTGGAGGAGGCCTGGGACCTGCCCTTTGCCGACCTGAACCTGGTCCTGGTGGAGCGCACCGCGCCCCCGGAGATCCCGCTCATGCTGGGCATCCCGGACCACTACTACTTCCACGAGAAGGGGCTGATCACCAAGCAGGCCGTGCGCGCCACGGGCCTGGCCATGCTCGGGGTCATGCCCGACGCCGTGGTCTGGGACCTGGGCGCGGGCTGCGGCTCCGTGGCCATCGAGGCCTCGCACCTGGCCCACGAGGGCAGGATCTACGCCGTGGAGCGCGAGCAGCGGCGCGCGGCCATGATCCGCGAGAACGTGCGGCGCATCGGGGCCTGGCTGGTTCAGACCGTCACCGGCGAGATGCCGGAATGCCTGGCCGCCCTGCCGGACCCGGACCGCGTGTTCTTCGGCGGCGGCCTGGGGCAGGATACCCGCTCCCTGGCCTATGCCTGCCGCAGGCTGAAACCCGGCGGCCGGGTGGTCATCCACGCCATTCTGCTCGACACCCTCATGCGCGTGAAGGACTATTTCCAGGCCCAGAACTGGAACTTCGGCATCACCCAGATCCAGGCAGCAAACGCCGACCGCCTGGCCGGGGACCTGCGCCTGCGCGCCCAGAACCCGGTGTTCATCATCTGGGCGGATAAGACATGAGCCCGCCCGTGGCGGACAAGCCGTGACCCAGGCCCAGGGGGGCCGCACGGCCCTCTATGCCTTCAGCGGCCAGGGCCTAGCCCTGGCGCGGCGCATTGCCACCCACATGCCTGCGGACATCTTCGCGCCCGAGCGCCTGGCCGGGCAGGGGGCCCCCGACGTACAGCCCTTTGCCAGCCTGGGCCACCTGGTGGCCGGAACCTTTGCCCGCTATCCGCGCCATGTGTTCATCGGCGCCGCAGGCATCGCCGTGCGCGCCCTTGCCCCGCACCTCTGCGGCAAGGACGTTGACCCGGCCGTTGTGGTGCTGGACCAGGCCGCGCGCTTCGCCGTCAGCCTCCTTTCCGGGCACATGGGCGGGGCCAACGAGCTGGCCCGCGAGCTGGCGGCGATGACCAACGCGACCCCGGTCATCACCACCGGCACGGACGCGGCCGATTTGCCCAGCGTGGACGAGCTGGCGCGTCTGCGCAACATGGTTGTCGAGAACCTGCCGGCGGCCAAGGCCGTGAGCGCGGCGCTCCTGGAGGGCCGCCCGGTGCAGGTCTTTGACCCCGAGGCGCGGCTGCTGGGCGATCTGTGCGACGGAGACGACGCAGGCGGGCTCCTCATCCCCACGGAGCCCGGGGCCTGGGACCCGGCCGCGCCCGGGGTCTGGTGCCACTGGCGCACAGGGGGCGCATTTCCGCAGACCTTCCGCGTGTATCCGCGCTGCCTGTGTCTGGGCCTGGGCTGCCGCAAGGGTGTGCCGGAAAAGGAAATCCTGGCGCATGTGGCGCAAGTATTTGCGCAAGCCGGCCTGTGTCCGCAGAGCATCATTGCCGTGGGCACGGCCACGATCAAGCGCGAGGACCCGGGCCTGTGCGCCGCGGCTGCGGCCCTGGGCCCGGAAGTCGTCTTCTACGAGCCGGAGGCCCTGGCCAGTGTCACGACCGCCGGGCAGTCCGCGACGGTACGCCGCCGCATTGGCACCGGCAGCGTGTGCGAGGCCGCGGCCCTGCTGCTCGCACAGGGCAAGGAGCTGGTGGCGGCCAAGGCAAAAACAGAGCGCGTCACCTGTGCGGTGGCGCTCAAAGCCACATCAAAACCTGGGGGGAGCCTGAGTTGAGCGGACGCATCACCGTGGTGGGGCTGGGGCCGGGCGATCCGTCCCTGCTGCCGCCCCTGGCCCGGGCAGCGCTTTTGCGCAGCCAGGCCATCGTGGGCTACAAGGGCTACATTGAGCTCCTGGAGCAGGACATCCTGGCCGGGCGCCAGGTGCTGTCCACGGGCATGACCGGCGAGGTGGAGCGCTGCAATGCGGCCCTCGACCTGGCCTGCTCCGGGGTCGAGACCGTGGTGGTCTCAAGCGGCGACGCGGGCATCTACGCCATGGCCGGACTGGTGCTGGAGCTGGTGGAGGCGCGCGGCCTGGCCATGGCGCTCGAGGTCGAGGTGGTGCCGGGCATCCCGGCGCTCTGCGCGGCCGCGGCGCTGCTCGGCGCTCCGCTCATGCACGATTTTGCCGTGGTCAGCTTAAGCGACCTGCTCACGCCCTGGGAGCTCATCGAGCGGCGCGTCACGGCCGCGGCCGGGGCCGATTTCGTCATCGTGCTCTACAACCCGCGCTCCGGCCGGCGCAAGGACCACCTGCCCAGGGCGCTCGCGCTCATCGCCGCGCACCGGCCCGGGACGACCCCCGTGGGCCTGGTCAAGCGGGCCTACCGGCTCGGGCAGGAGGTCATCCTGGCCAGTCTGGAAGGCCTGGACGTTGAGGCCGTGGACATGCAGAGCATCCTGGTGGTGGGCAACAGCGCGACCCGGCTCGTGGCCGGGCAAAGCGGACTACGTATGCTCACCCCGCGCGGGTATGCCGGGAAGTACGGGTTGTCGGGCGGGGAAGCCTGAAAAAGCTTGTGAAAAAAAACCCGGAAAAGTGCGTCCCCTCCCTTGCCAGGAAGCGTCATTTGGGAGTATTTGGCTGTTGTTCGTCTCGGAATGGTCCCCCGCGAGACGGGGGCACCGTATTCATAGGCAGTGGATAGTGGAGTGTTCACGTATTGTGAAAGGAGGATTGAGGAGCATGAAACGTTCTCTCGTTATGAGCCTGATTGTCGCCGCCCTGGCCCTGGCCCTGGCGCTGCCCCTGTATGCCGCCGCCCCCAAGGCCCCGGCTGATGGTCTCACCATGAAGGTGCCCGATGGCAAGAAAGCCACCAAGGCCCTGGTGAAGTTCAATCACACCAAGCACGTTGAGGCCAAGTGCGCTGATTGCCACCACAAGAAGGATGCCAAGGGCAACGAGTTTGCTCGCTGCGACAGCAAGGGCTGCCACGACAACTTCGAGGCCAAGCAGGGCAAGGATTCTTTCTACGCCGCCTTCCACGGCACGGCGCCCAAGTCTTGCTTGAGCTGCCACAAGGCCAAGAAGGAAGCGAAGCCCAATGCCCCCACCGCTTGCGACAAGTGCCATCCGAAGGCCTAATCGCACGGACGCTCACGAGAGGGGGCTCGCGCAAGCGGCCCCCTTTTTTTAACGCTGCCCTGCGGAGGAGGAGACCATGACGCCGACTCCCCCCTCTCCTGACGACGATATCCTCGACCTGGCGGGACTGGACCAGAAGCCTGGCAAGGCCAAGGCCACTACCCCGGAGAGCGATTTCGAGAAGGAGCTGGAGGCCCTCTTTGCTGAGGACCTGACCGAGCCCGAACTCAAGACCCCTGCCCCTGGCCCTGTGTCCGGGCCTGCTGCCGGTGATGACGTCCTGCTTCTCGAGGATCTCATGCCCGCGCCCGCTGCCACGCCCCCCGGCGCCAGCGACGAGGACGTGCTCGACCTGGGCGATTTTTCCGCTCCCGTTGCTGCCGCCCCGGCCGCAACTGACGACGAGGCCCTGGACCTGGGCGCCTTTGCCGCGCCCGAGGCCTCGGCCGACGCGGACGAGGAGGCCCTGGACCTGGGCGCCTTTGCCGCTGGCGGCGAGCTGGACATCACCCCGCCCGAGGACACCAGCGGCGGCAAGGACGGCGGCATCGACACCGCTGCCCTGGACGACCTCATCTCCGGCCTGGCCGAGCCCGCGGCTCCGGCTGAGGACCGTCCGCATGACGAGACGGACATGAGCGACCTGCTGGAGACCCTGAGCGTGCCCAAGGCCGCAGCCAAGCCCGCGCCCCTGTCCGAACCTGCGGACGAGATGCTCGAACTGTCCTTGAGTGATCTCGTCGAGACCGCGCCCGTGGCCGAGCCCATCTTCGAGCCGGCCCCTGTTGCCGCTGCCGCGGAGTTGCCGGACCTGGGCATGACCCTGCCCGATTTCTCCGAGCCGGAACCGCTGGCGGCCGAGGACCTCGACATGGGCGGGGATCTCAATCTTTCCCTGGACGACACCGGGGCCGGAGCGGCTGCTCCGGATGCTGAGGCCAACCAGTTCCTCGACACCGGCGAGCTTGACCTCACCGGCATGATGGCCGGCGGCATGATGGAAGGCCTTGAGGCCACGGCCGAGGAGCCCCCGGCCGAGCAGTCCCTCGGCGCCGCCGAGCTGCTGGACCAGATCGCCGACGTCGAGCCCGCTGCTGCCCCTGTGGCCGCGCCCGCGCCCCAGGGCGGCCTGCTGGACGACGCCTTCCTGGCACCCGCCATGGCCGCACCCGCATCCGTGGCCGCGGCCATCCCGGACGCCGCGCTCAAGGACTTGCAGGAGAAGCTTGCGGCCCTGACCACCCAGGTCATGGGCGGCAGCGTGGCCGTGGTGCGCCTGGAGGGCCAGCTGGCCGAAAAGGACCAGGCCCTGGCCGCCGTGGAGCAGCGCCTGCATTCCTCCCAGGACGAGGGCCAGCTGCTGCGCCGGGAACTGTCCGACCTGCGCGCCCAGCTGGAGGAGACCCTGCGCCAGCGCGCCCAGGCCGACGAACGGACCGCCACGGAGTTCAAGGAGCGCCTGGCCCTGGTGGAGGACCGCCAGATCCAGCTCGACCGCGACGTGCGCACCGAGATAGAGCGCGCCGTGCCCCGCGAGGCCGCGCGCGTCATCCGCGAGGAGATCGCCGCGCTCGCCGCCAGCATGCACGAGGAATAGCGCGCATCCGCCACCGGGTTGCGGGGACCCCACCAGCCAGAGTGCGCCCATGGCAATTGGGGACTTTGGCTGGTGGGGTCGCTGTTTTTTCCGGCTGCCGCATGGCCCGGCAAGGGCCCGGCAAGGTGTTGACGAGGGGGGGGAGTTACATGAGCACCTACGTGTACACGGATGCGGCGAAGAAATTCGAGATCGACATTGTGGAGATGCGCGAGTGCGTACGCGTCACCCTGACGGACAAGGGCGTGACCACCCAGCTCTGCACCCAGAAGAACCTGGCCGCGGCCTTTGAATATGTCGCCACCCTGTTCGCCACCGGCGGCAAGCCCGCGCCCCTGCCCTCGGAGTGGAAGCAGCTCTAGCCCAAGCCTCTGGCCCGGCCCGCGCCTTGCGCAGAACCATATCCCCCGCGTTGCACCCCAAGGCCTGACGGCCTGCCGCAGTCCTGTGGGCAGGCCTGCCGCTGCTGCGGCGTGGGGGCTTGCCCCCGGCGGCGACAGGCGCGGCGAACCGGCACGGGCAGCCATTTCCTGCGCCCGCCGGACTCGACGGGACCGGGGCGCGCGTGCTAGGGTCGCGCAAAACAAAGGGGGAGGGGTCTAACCGGTTTCTTCCCTTTTCCCGCCCGGGGTCCCCGCGTGGTGCGGTCGCGACCATTTCCCACCGGGCGGGTTTTTCCGGTCATGCAGCCGGGCGCGCGCGCCCGGAAGAGAGGGGCTAGGGCATGGAGTCGCTGGAGAAGCAGGCCTTGCAGGTGGCCAAGGAGATCGTGGTCAAGTTCATCGAGGTGGGCCGCATCTCCCCGGCCAATTTTGCCGAGCACTTTGCAGAAATCTACTGCGAGATCTTGAACACCGTGGGTGGGGGCGATGTCTGCTCCCGGCCCAAGGCGCAGAAGAAGAAGGACAAGGCCGAGTAGCCCATGCAGCGAGCCCCAGCCCCGAATCAGGACCAGGACCAGCGCGACCAGCTCCACGGACGCCAGGTGGCGGCCATGTTCGGCCGCATTGCGGGCTGGTACGACTTTCTCAACCACAGTCTGAGCCTCGGCCTGGACATCTACTGGCGCTGGCGCCTGGCCCGCTCGGCCCGGCCCGAACCCGGCGGGGTGGTGCTGGACCTGGCCGCGGGCACCCTCGACGTGTCCGTGGCGCTCCTGCGCCAGTACCCGGACCTGCGCGTGGCTGCCGTGGACTTCGCCCACCCCATGCTGGCGCGCGGACAGCGCAAGCTCAAAAACGGGCTGGAGGAGCGCATCCTGCCGGTGCAGGGCGACGGCCGCAGGCTGCCCCTGCCAGGCGAAAGCATGAGCGCGGCCACCATCGCCTTCGGCATCCGCAACATCCGCCCGCGCGAAGCCGCGCACAAGGAGGTGCTCCGGGTGCTTAAGCCCGGCGGGCGCTTCTGCATCCTGGAGTTCGGCACAGGCAGGCGCAAGGTCTGGGGCGGGCTGTACAATTTCTACCTGGATTCGGTGCTGCCGACGCTTGGGCGGCTCATCTCCGGCGACCGCTCGGCCTACCGCTACCTGGCCGAGACCATCCGCGAGTTCCCGGACGAGCGCCAGCTCTCGCACGAGCTCCTGGCGGCCGGGTTTGCGCGCGTGTTTCACGTTGCCATGCTCTCCGGCATCGTGTACCTGCATGTGGCGGAAAAGGCGGGCGGGTCTGAGCCCGCGGCAGCGCCGCAGGACGCCGCCTGAGGGTCCGCAGGGCAGGGCCGGAGGGACCGGTCCGGCGGCTTGCCCGGCGTTTTGACGAAGGGGTTTAGTCGAGGAAGGACCGGCCCAGGAGCACCAGCAGCAGGCCCAGGATCATGGACGTGAGCCCCAGGATGCGCAGGGCGCGCGGCGGGCGGCTGGCCAGGGTCAGGAGTACGATCGGCATGCGCTCGGCCAGGATGAAGTAGGGCAGGCCTTCCAGGACAAAGGCCAGGCCCAGGGCCATGAAGATGAGCTGCCAGTCGAGTTCCATGGGCCTGCTTGTATCCGCGCGGGCGCGGGTTGTCCACAGGGCCCACGGCATCCGTCCGGCCCGAGCAACAGGTTGAGGGCATACATGACCACACTGGAAGACTTGAAGACCCGGCGGGCTAGGATCGCCGTTGTGGGCCTGGGCTACGTGGGCCTGCCCCTGGCCGTGGCCCTGGCCCGGCATTTCGACGTCCTGGGCATTGATATTTCGCACAAGCGCGTGGACGAGCTGACAAACGGGCGCGACCGCACCGGCGAGGTGAGCGCCGAGGGGCTGGCTGGTGCGCCGGTGGCCTTTACCTGCGATGCCAAGCGTTTGAAGGAAGCGGCCGTGGTCATCGTGGCCGTGCCCACGCCCATCGACGAGCACCGCGCCCCGGACCTGACCCCGGTCATCGGCGCGACCCGCACCGTGGGCGCCAACCTCGCGCCCGGCGCCGTGGTGGTCTATGAGTCCACGGTCTACCCCGGCCTGACCGAGGAGGTCTGCGTGCCCCTGCTGGAGGAGCACTCCGGCCTCAAGTGCGGCCGGGACTTCTTTGTGGGCTACTCGCCCGAGCGCATCAACCCCGGCGACAAGCAGCACACCCTGGAGACCATCGTCAAGGTGGTGGCCGGGCAGGACGGCCCGACCACGGACCTGCTGGCCGGAATGTACGGCAGCGTGGTCAAGGCGGGTGTCTACCGGGCCTCGAGCATCAAGGTGGCCGAGGCCGCCAAGGTCATCGAGAACACCCAGCGCGACCTGAACATCGCGCTGATGAACGAGCTGGCCATCATCTTCGGCCGCCTGGGCATCGATACCCTCGAAGTGCTCGAGGCCGCGGGCACCAAATGGAACTTCCTGCCCTTCCGGCCCGGGCTGGTGGGCGGCCACTGCATCGGCGTGGACCCCTACTACCTGACCTTCAAGGCCCAGGCCCTGGGCATCGCGCCCCGGGTCATCCTGGCCGGCCGGGCCATCAACGACGGCATGGGCCGGTTCATCGCCCAGGCCTGCATCAAGGGCCTCATCGAGGGCGGGGTGCTGGTCAAGGGCGCGCGCGTGGGCATCCTGGGCTTCACCTTCAAGGAGAACGTGCCGGACCTGCGCAACACGCGGGTCATCGACGTGCTGGCTGAGCTGGCCGACTACGGGGTTTCCGTGCTGGTGCACGACCCCATGGCCGACGGGGACGAGGCGCGGGCCGAGTACGGCATCGAGCTGTGCGGCCTGGAGGGCCTGCGCGATCTGGACGCGGTGATCCTGGCCGTGCCCCATGCCCAGTACCAGGACCTGGGGCTCTCCGAGCTGCGCGGCTGGTACCGCGGCCAGGCCGCTCCGCTGCTGCTCGACGTCAAGGGCCGCTTCACCCAGGCCGAGGCCAAGGCCGCGGGCTTCCGCCTCTGGCGGTTGTAAGGTCCGTCATGCCCATCCTGGTCCTGGCCGCCACTGCGCGCGAACTTTCCGTTGCCCTGGGGCAACGCGCGGACCAGCCCCAGGGGGCCGTGGTCCCGGTTCTGGCCCATGGCCGCGAGGTCCTGGCCTGCGTGTCCGGGCTCGGCATCATCAACGTCAGCCTGGCGCTCGGCGCGGCCCTTGCGCGCGGTGACGTCGACGGCGTGGTCTGTCTGGGCGTGGCCGGGAGTTTTGACCTGAGCGCCCATCCCGTGGGCTCGGTGCGCCTGGTGGAGATGGAGGTCTGGCCGGAATACGGCCTGCTGGCCACGGGCTGGTGCTCGGCCGACGCCGCGGCCCTGGGCTTTGCCCTGGGCCAGGCCTCAGGTCCGGACGGGCAGACGACCCTGTGGGACAACGTGGCCTGGGAGGCCGAAGCCGCGCTCAGGCGGCTGGGCCTGTGCCCCGGCCCCTGGCCCACGGCCAAGAGCCTGACCGTGAGCGGCGTCACGGCCGACGCGAAGCGCGCCGGTCTGCTTTTCGAGCGCCACCAGGCGGGCCTGGAGAACATGGAGGGCTTTGCCCTGGCCTATGGCTGCGCCGTGGCCGGTCTGCCCTTCGTCGAGCTGCGCGCGGTGTCGAACGCCGTGGGCGCGCGGCCGCCGTTGTCCTGGGACCTGCCCGGAGCCCTGGCAGCCCTGGGCCAGGCCGCAGAGCGGCTTTTTGAACCCGGTTCCGGAAATTGACCCGGCACCTCAACAGCGCGAGCGGACCAAAACGATGAACGAACTGCGGGCCTATTTCATGCGGGAGATCCCCGGCATCGACGCCTTCCTGGCCGCAGAGGTGGACAAGCTCGACGGGCTGGTGCGCGAGGTGGCGCGCCACGTGCTGCTCTCCGGCGGCAAGCGCATCCGGCCCATGCTGACCATCCTCTTTGCCCGCGCCCTGGGCCACTCCGGGGCCGACGTCCTGCCAATCGCCTGCGCGCTGGAGATGCTGCACACGGCGACCCTGCTGCACGACGACGTGCTGGACCAGGCGCTGACGCGCCGGGGCCGGACCTCGGCCCATGTGAGCTTCGGCGTCACCGAGACCATCCTGGCCGGGGACGTGCTCCTGGCGCTCGCCAACAGGCTCGGCGCGGACTACGGCCTGCCGCGCCTGAACGCGCTCTTGGCCCGCGGGATCATGGCCACGGCCGACGGCGAGATCCGCGAGCTGGCCAACACCAAGAGCCCCACGGCCGACCGCGGCGCCTACATGGACATCATCATCGGCAAGACGGCCGTGCTCATCGAGACGGCCTGCCGCTGCGGCGCGGCGCTGGCCGTAAACGACCGCGGCCTGGAGGGCCTGGCCGGGGGTTTTGGGCTCAACCTGGGCATCGCCTTCCAGCTGGTGGACGACGCGCTGGACTACACCGTGAGCGAGGACGAGATGGGCAAGCCCGCCGGGGGCGACCTGCGCGAGGGCAAGATGACCCTGCCGCTCATCCTGCACCTGGAGAGCCTGCCCGCCCCTGAGGCCGCGGAGCTGCTCTCTGCGCTCCGGGAAAAACGGTTGACCGTGGAGCAGGCCGAAGGCATAGTCCGTGATGTGCGGGAAAAGGGTCTGGCCGAGGCCACCCGCGAGGCGGCCGCAGGCTACATTATTGTTGCCTTGAAAGAGCTGGAGACGCTGCCTGCCTCCCCGGAGCGTGGGGTTCTGGCCCAGGCTGCGGAGTATGTCCTGACCAGGCGCAAGTGACCGGGGGGCCGATGGCCGAGAATCTGCTGCTCAACTCGCCACACCTGCTCCAGAAGATCTCCCTGTCGCCGGTGATGCTGCGGCTCATGCAGGAGGCCGTCAAGCCCGAACCGGACTTCGGCGTCATGGCCGAGACCATCCGCCTGGACCCGGCGCTGGCCACCACGGTCCTCAATCTGGTCAACTCCGCCTTCTACGGCCTGCCCCAGAAGGTCACGAACCTGGACCGCGCGGTGGCGGTGCTGGGCAGCCGCGAGCTGCTCAAGGTGGCCGTGGCCATGAGCCTGCAAAAGGACCTGGAGCACGGCTTCCCGGACTGCCACTACGATTTCTTCCCCGACTGGCGGCTCATCGTCTGGTCGGCCATCGCGGCCGAACTTCTGGCCGCGCGCTTGTGCCCGCGCCAGGCCGACCAGGCCTACCTCTGCGCCCTGCTCAAGGACGTGAGCCTGCTCTTCCTGCGCTGCGCGGCCAAGGAGCTCTTGCCCGAGCCGGAG
>JANXYI010000221.1 GCA_025350085.1 Deltaproteobacteria bacterium | reverse complement strand
GGGCGCAGCCGGTGCCTGATGCGCCGGGCTGTTCCAGCAGGCCCTTGAGGATGAACATGATGGTGGCCGAGGACATGTTGCCGAAATCGCGCAGGATGCTGCGCGACAGGGCCAGCCGGTCTTCCGGCAGGCCGAGGGCCTTCTGCACGGAATCAAGGATGATCCGCCCGCCCGGATGCACGGCCCAGTGCCTGATTGCGTCCATTGGCCGCCCGTCCAGGATCAATGCCATGCTCAGCGGCAGGCCGCTGGCAATGCCCGCCGGGATCTTCCCGGACAGCACCATGTCAAAGCCCGAGGCGCCGATGCGCCAGGTGATGTGCTGGCTGCTCTCCGGCAGGATGGTGGAGCTGAAGCTGTGCAGCTCAAGGCCCGTGGGCTCGGCCGAAACAAGGCTGGCTGCGCAGCCGTCGGCAAAGACGAGAAAGGACAGCAGCTGCTCCAGGTTGTCCGTCTCCTGCAGGTGCAGCGTGCACAGCTCCAGGTTGAGCACCAGGACCTGCGCCCCCGGCTGCGAGCGCACGATGTGCCGCGCCAGCTTGAGCGCGTTCAGGGCCGCGTTGCAGCCCATGAAGCCGACGATGCTGCGCTCGACCGAGGCCTTGAGGCCGTAGTGTTCCACGATCTGCAGATCCAGGCCCGGCGCGTACAGGCCGGTGCAGGAGGTCACGATCAGGTGCGTGATCCGGTCGCTGATGGCCGGGAGCCCGAGGCTGTCCAGGGCGCGCCGGGCCAGGCCAAGGGCGTGGCGTTCGAAGAACTGCATACGCTGCTTGGTGTCCGGAAAGGCGCCGAAGGTGTAGAAGCCGTCAGCGTCGACTTGTCGGCTGTCCGGCTGTTGACTGTCCGGCTGCCGGGCGTCGATGTTCGAATCGGGGCCCGCATCGGGGCCCGGCTTCAGGAACGAATACCGGTGCTCGATCTGGGCGCGGGAGACCATGCGCTTGAACACGGCGATGCTGCGTTCGTCGTTGAGCATGGCCGGGACGCTGGTGACGAACGTCTGGTGGATGTCGTGTTCCGGAACAGCGGTGGCGATGCGGTTGATGTAGGCCTTGGTCACGGTTTGTGTGCTCCCTGAGGTCTCCCGGCGCAGCTGGCAGTGCCCTGAACCGGCGCCGACAATAGCATTTTCCATTCTATACGGGAAGGGGGCCTTGGCGTCGAGCCCAAATGTGGCAGGCGGGTGCGCCGCCATTCCAGGCCGCAGGCTTGCCCCTTTGTCCCGGAAACCCCTTGCTGAGAAAATGGTCCTTCGGTTAGGGTAACGCACGGTTCCATCTGCGCGCGCGCGGCCTTGTCCGCGTGTGCGCCGCGCCGCCGGGGAGCGGATGGAGACTGGGTCGTGATGGTTCACAACCGAGGAGGCGAGAGATGGATGTACCGGAAAAGACCCACAAGGGCTGGGAAGACATCGTGACCGGCAGGAAGGCCTACGTGCTGAAATCCCTGGCCGTGAAGATGGTGCTGGGCAGCCTGACCCTGTCGGTCCGTGGGGATTCCTCTCCGGGCAACATCGCTGCGTGCATTGATCAGCTCCATGATGTTTTCGCCAAGAATGCGCATACCCCGAGCGTCCAGGAAGACCTGAAGACCATCTTCGGCTAGGAGGGACCATGCGCCAGCACATCATGAGCATCGACGACGCCTCGGCCTTGATCTGGGAAGATCGCACGCTGATCCTGGCCGGGGACGAGGACGCATTGCGCCAGCTGCCGCAGGGCAACTGGATCGGCGGCACCATCCCCTATTTCATCACCGCGGATCAAGGCGGCATCGCCACCCGGGACATGGTCTTTGTCACGGACCTGACCGGGACCGTCACCGGGGTGGAAGTCACCTACTACGACCAGAACACCATCCCCAGCGTCTATTCCGATGGCCCGCAGCACGGCTTCAGCTTCATCATCATCCCGGCCTCCAGCCTGACGCACCTGTCCTTTGCCCTGAACGCGCCGAGCTACAAGGACTTCGGGGTGCGCCCGCTCATCGGCTGGGTCTCGGGCATGCACCTGGACGACCTGGGCAAGAAGACCCCGAAGGTGTTCAACGGCCAGACCGGCGAGGCCTTTGAGGAAGGCGCGCTGGTCCTGCAGGCCGAACTGCCGCCGGACAAGGTCGCGGAGATCGGCATCGTGAACCTCTTTGAGCAGGGCGACGGAGACACGCTGGTGTTCCCGTCCGACGGTTTTGTGGTCAAGAGCGTGCTCGTCAACGGCGAGAAGCAGAACTTTGCCGCCTATCTGAAGGACAAGAAGCTCGACACCCACCTGCCCCTGGTGGCGGACTACTACGGCGTGCAGGTCAACATCAGCTTCCAGGCCATCCACGAGGCCGAGGGCACGGTGCAGTTCTACGCGCCGGTGTTCAGCGGCGTGCACTACAAGCACGCCAAGCCCGTGGGCGACTATGTCCAGGGCTTCGGGCGGCTGCTTGAGAAGGAATGCAGCCTGGAGGCCAACCGCCTGGTCTTCTCCTGCAACTGCATCCTGAACTACCTGTATTCGGAGCTGGAGGGCAAGAAGACCGCCCCGTTCACCGGGCCCATGACCTTTGGCGAGATCGCGTACCAGCTCCTGAACCAGACGCTGGTGTATTTGCAGGTGCATGAGGTGTGAGGGGGCTATTGTACTCGTGCGGGGGCACGGCGGTGGCGATGCGGTTGAGGAAGGTCTTGGTCACGGGGGGCTCCTTGGGCTTTTGTCCCGCGCCTGCCGGCGCTGGGAATGACATTCTTGAGTCTATACGGTAGAGTGGGGTTGGAGTCGAGGGGAAAAGTGAAGGGGGGATTGCTTCACTTTTGTTGGTGGCATCAGGGCAAAGAACCAGTGGATGTAATGTTGAGAGAATGAAGTGAGCAATTGGTTGAATCTCCCAATTCATGGCCAAGCCGCATGGCCAACAGAGGATTTCAATCTTGTCTTTGAGAATATTGAGATTTTGTTGAAACCAGCAAAGAGAGACACGGAGCAGTCCGCTCATGTCGATTTAGAACGATATCCTGAAAAGGAAGCCATTACAGCGATCAACCGATTCCTTAGTATCCTATCATGGTGTGACCATACACCCATGAGAATATGGTGGGAGAGAGGCGGTTTTTCTGGTTCCTTTAAGCCAATTCCAATTTTTAGAGATAATACAAGGTCTGTTGGCTCTTGCATTTGTAACTATCCGTTTTTTCGAAAAGTTGAGCAGAATCAAAAAGCTGTACTGGCCCTAGCCCTATATCGTGAAGCACTAATGGCGATAAGTGTTCCATTCGAGTACCTTGGGTACTTTAAAATTCTGAATATCAAGTGGAGAGACAAATACATCGATGGGAATAATGAGCTGATCGAAGGAATCAGATCAACCATCCCCCTGCTGAAAGAAACAACTGTCATCGAGAGAATTGGCAAGCTTTCTAGTACAGAAACTAATGTCCCTAAGTATTTATACGAATATGGCCGTTGCGCTATTGCGCATGCCTATTCAACGCCACTTGTCGATCCAGACGATTGGAGTGATAATTTGAGATTAGCAAATGAACTACCCATTATCCGTGCCTTGGCAGAGTATGTCATAAACGAGATGGGAGTTTCTGACTCAATATTGGGGTAGGAATCCGACATGCCCACCCTCCACTTCCGCGTCATAGGCCGCGTCCAGGGCGTCTGGTTCCGCGGCTGGACGCGCGAGACGGCCCTGGCCCTGGGGCTAAACGGATGGGTGCGCAACATGCCCGACGGCTCGGTCGCCGGGCAGGCCCAGGGGCCGCAAGAGGCCCTCGAGCGCTTCCGCCGGGAGCTGCGCGAAGGCCCGCCCTCGGCGCGGGTGGACCTGGTGGACGCCGGATACATCGACATCCCGGAAACCTTCGACGGCTTCAGCGTCCGCCGCTAGCCTGCGCACAGCCTGAACACCGGCCCTGCGCCTAGCCTGAATATCGCGCCTGCGCACCAGCCTGCGGGCCGGTCCGGCCGGGATTTCTCCCCTTTTTCCAGCGCCGTGCCCTTGCCACGCGCCAAGGAAGTGTTATTGTACAGAGGTTCGGCCCGCAGGGTTTTTCTGCACCCTGGCCGGGCCAACACCACCGTCAAGGAGCTGCGTCATTTGAAACGCAAGAAACGATCCGCCAAGCCGACCCGTCTGCGCCGCCGCGCCGGGGCGCCCACCGCCGCCCAGCGCATGGCCCAGGCAGCTCAGGAGAGGTATATGAGCGACGACACCACCAAGAAACGCATCCTGCTGGCGGGCGAGCCCAACGAGGGCGGCATTCCCCTTGTGGGCGCGCCGTCCGGCGACCCCACCGACGACAAGACCCAGCGCCCGGAGATACCGTCCACCATGCCGGTGCTCCCGGTGCGCGACATCGTGGTCTTCAACTACATGATCCTGCCGCTCTTCGTTGGGCGCGAAAAATCCGTCAAGGCCGTGGACGCGGCCCTGTCCGGCGACCGCTATATCCTCATCCTCTCGCAAAAGGATGAGACCATCGACGACCCCAAATCCACCGACCTGTACCAGGTCGGCACCGTGGGCATGATCATGCGCATGCTGAAAATGCCCGACGGCCGCCTCAAGGTCCTGGTGCAGGGGCTCTCCCGCGCGCGCGTCAAGCGCTTCGCCAGCGAGGAGCCCTTCCTCCTGGCCAAGGTGGAGGCCCTGCCCGAGGCCGAGGGCGTTGAGCTCACGAGCGAGCAGGAGGCCCTGGTGCGTTCCTCGCGCGAGCTGTCCGAGAAGATTCTGACCCTGCGCGGCATCTCGCCCGCGGACATCATGGGCGTGCTCAACTCCGTGGGCGAGCCCGGTCGCCTGGCCGACCTCATTGCCAGCAACCTGCGCATGAAGGTGGCCGACGCCCAGGCCATCCTGGAGAGCGAGGACCCGGTTGAACGCCTGCGCATGGTCAACGCGCAGCTGGTGAAGGAGGCCGAGGTGGCCTCCATGCAGAACAAGATCCAGTCCATGGCCAAAGAGGGCATGGACAAGGCCCAGCGCGACTTCTTCCTGCGCGAGCAGATGAAGGCCATCAAGCGCGAACTGGGCGACGAGGGCAGCGAGGACGAGGAGGTCGAGGGCCTGAAAAAGGCCGTCGAAAAGGCCGGCATGCC
>JANXYI010000216.1 GCA_025350085.1 Deltaproteobacteria bacterium | reverse complement strand
CGGTGACCGAGCCGTAGAGCTTGTCGCCCTCGCCCACGCGCACGGTGATGGCCACGGTGGCGGCTGCGATCTTGGCGGCCAGCTCTGTGGCCTCGGCGCGCAGGGAGTCGGCCTGTTTGGCCAGCTTCTTGCGCTCCAGTTCAAACTGTTTCAGATTGGCGGCAGAGGCCATCATGGCCAGGCCCTGCGGAATCAGGTAGTTGCGCCCAAATCCGGGCTTGACCGCGACGATGTCCCCCAGGCGGCCCAGGGCATCCACGTCGGCGCGCAAGATGAGTTTCATGGTCAGGCCTCCTAGACGGTCTTCTTCTTGACGTCCGTGCTATGCACGGTGGTGTAGAACAGCAAAGCCATCTGCCGGGCGCGCTTGATCTCGGTGGTCAGGCTGCGCTGATGCTTGGCGCAGGTACCGGTGATGCGCCGGGCGATGATCTTGCCGCGCTCGGTGATGTAGTCGCGCAGGATGTCCGCACGCTTGTAGTCCAGCGGCAGGTTCTTGTCCGCGCAGAAGCGGCAAAACTTTCTTTTGGGCGTGAATTTCTTGCGGAAAGCCATGACTTACGCCTCCTCTGTTGCGGGCACGGGCTCGGTCGCGGGCTCGGTCGCGGGCGCGGCCGCGTCAGGCAGGCGGACAGTGACGAACTTGAAGATGCCGTCGGCGATGCGGACGTTGCGCTCCAGTTCGGCCACCAGCGCGCCAGGTGCGACGTACTCGAGGCGGACGTAATGGCCGCGCGTCAGTTTGCGCACCGGGTAGGCCAGGGTTTTGATGCCCCAGTCATCGACGAGGGTCAGCGTGCCCCCGTCGCGCTCGATGATCCCGGTGAGATTCGTCAGAATCTCCTTGCGGTTTTCTTCCGCCAGTTCCGGACTCATGAGCAGCAGAGTCTCGTAGTTGTTGAGCATGTAAGTCTCCTTTTGGGCTTTGGCCCTTCCCGCACAAGGGAAGAGCAAGGTAGAGGGGTGCTCTTACTGGCTCAAACGTATGATGTCAAGCCTCATCGGATTTCTTGCACTTTTCGGGCGTCTCCCAGACGTCCGGGGTCTTCGGCAGTCAGCCGCGCAGACCGAATTTGGGCAGGATGACGCCCACGTACAGGTAGCCCACGCCCACCAGGATGAGCAGAAACAGGATGCTGTCCCACATGGAGCCTCCAGCGGGCTATTTGCCCCGGCTGTCCTGATCCTTGGTGTCGTGCGGGTCTTGCTTGGGGTCTGCGGGCGGCGTCCAGCCGCACTGCTTCTTGGGGCCTCAGCCCTGGCCCAGGCCGGGCACCAGGCGGGAGACCACGATCAGGCCCACAAAAAGGGCCAGGAAGATCCATACGGCGTCCATAAAGTCTCCTTACGGCTAAAGCTCGCGCCCGGTGAGCAGGCGGAAGGCCTCCAGGTACTTGGCCCTGGTCTGGTCGATGACGGCCTGCGGGATCTTGGGCGCGGGCGGGCGCTTGTTGAACTGGATGGACTCCAGCCAGTCGCGCAGGAACTGCTTGTCGAAGCTCTGCTGGCCGCGGCCCGGGGCATAGTCGCTCATGGGCCAGAAGCGCGAGGAGTCCGGGGTCAGCACCTCGTCGATGAGGATGAGCCTTTCCTTGCCGTCCTCAACAATGGTGCCGAATTCAAATTTTGTGTCTGCGATGATGATGCCGCGGCTTTCTGCATAGTCGCGCGCAGCGGAGTAGATGCCGAGGGCCAGGTCCTGGGCCTGGGTGGCCAGGGAGGCGCCTGTGATGCGCATGGCTTCGGAAACACTGATGTTCTCGTCGTGCGCGCCCAGCTCGGCCTTGGTGGACGGGGTGAACAGGGGCGTCTCCAGCTTGTCGGATTCGCGCAGGCCTGCGGGCAGGGCATGGCCGCAGACGCTTCCGGTCTTCTGGTAGTCTTTCCAGCCGCTGCCGGTGATGTACCCGCGCACGATGCACTCGATGGGCAGCGGTTTGGCTCGCTTGACCAGCACGCTGCGGCCCTCCAGCAGGTCCGCGTGGGCCATGAGCGGCTTGGGGAAGTCGCGCACGTCCGTGGCCAGCAGGTGGTTGGGCACAAGTTTGGCAAATTTCTCCATCCAGAACAGGGTGATCTGGTTCAGGACCACCCCTTTGAGCGGGATGGGGTCATCCATGACCACGTCAAAGGCCGAGATGCGGTCCGTGGTGACGATGAGCAGGGAATCCGGCCCTGTCTCGTAGATGTCGCGCACCTTCCCGCGCGAGAGGAGCGGGTATTCGGTGAGGTTCGTGGTGGTGAGGCATTGCATGGCAGGCTCCGTTGGCTGTGGCAAAAGCGGTTAGGCGTTGCGGCAGATCGCCGCTACATGTCCTCAAGGCGGCACTCGATGCTGCGCGCGTGGGCCGTGAGCCCCTCCAGGTGCGCCAGCCGCGCGATCTTGCCCCCGTGCTGGCGCAGGTAGCCTGGCGTGGTGGCGATGATGCTCGTCTTCTTGCAGAAGGTCTGCACGGACAGGGCCGAGGAGAAGCGCGCGGTGCCGAGCGTGGGCAGCACGTGGTTCGGCCCGGCGAAATAGTCGCCCACGGGCTCCGGGCAGTGCTGGCCCAGGAAGATGGCCCCGGCGTTGCGCACCCGTCCGAGCAGGGGGAAGGGCTCGGCCACGGCCAGCTCCAGGTGCTCCGGCGCTATGGCGTTGACCAGGGTGAGCCCGGCGTCCAGGGAGTCCACGACGACGACCGCGCCCCACAGCTCCAGGGCCTTCCTGGCCAGCTCGTTGCGGGAAAGCTTCGGCAGCTGCTCGGCCAGGGCCTTGCGCACTGCCTTGGCCAGCTTCGGGCTCGTGGTGATGCACAGGGCAGCGGCCAGCGGGTCGTGCTCGGCTTGGGAGAGCATGTCCGCGGCCAGCCAGGCCGGGTTGGCGGTGGCGTCGGCCAGGATGACGATCTCGCTTGGGCCCGCGATCATGTCGATGCC
>JANXYI010000210.1 GCA_025350085.1 Deltaproteobacteria bacterium | reverse complement strand
CCTGGGCCAGCATGTCGCCCAGGTTGCCCATGCCGTTGCCCTGGCCCCCAGCCGACGACGCGGACTTCTCGGCGGGCCTGGCGGCCTTGTAGCCCTTCCAGTCCTCGTTCTCGCGGCCGCCGCCACTTGAAGCCCCTTCCTTCATGTCCGTGGGCGAAAGCGCGATGCGGCGCTCGCTGGCGCGCACGTCCTCCACCACAAGAGAGACGCTGTCGCCCTTCTGGAGCTTGTCAAACTGCTTGGGATCGGCCGAGGCGGCCATGCGCGACTTGGGCAGGAGCGCGGTGATGCCGGGCTCGAGCGTCACGAAGATGCCGAAGGTCTCGCGCTTCTCCACCGTGCCCGTGACCGGGCTGCCCGGGGCGTACTTGGCCACGACCTCCAGCCAGGGGTCGCCCTCGGCGTCCTTGAGGGACAGCGAGATGCGGCGCTTGGCCGGGTCGACTTCCTTCAGTAGCACCGAGACCACGTCGCCCACGGAGACGATTTCGCCGGGCTTGTTCACGCGCTTGGTGTAGCTCATCTCGCTCACGTGGATGAGTCCGTCCACGCCGGGCTGAATCTCCACAAAGGCGCCGAAGTCGGCCAGGCGCACCACCTTGCCGGTGAGCTTCTCGCCGACCTTGAGCGCCGCGGCCACGCCGTCCCAGGGGTCACTCATGGTCTGCTTGCGCGAGAGCGAAATCTTCATCTGGCCGGGCTTCTTGCCGGGCTCGACGCCCAGCACCTTGACGCGGATCTTCTCGCCCACGCTCACGGCCTCCTCGGGCTTGCTCACCCGGGCAAAGCCCAGCTCGCTCACGTGGACCATGCCCTCAAGGCCCGGCGCGATCTCCACAAAGGCGCCGAAGTCGGTCAGGCGCATGACCGTGCCGTCCACTTCCTCGCCGGGCTTCATGGTGGCCAGGAATTCCTCGGTGGCGGCCTGGCGCTCGCGCTCGATGAGTACGCGGCGCGAAACCACGACGTTGCGGCCGCGCTCCTCCAGCTTGGTGATCAAAAAGGGCAGGGTCTGGCCCACGTATTCCTCGGGGTTCTCCACGTACTTCGCGTCGATCTGGCTCACGGGGCAGAAGGCGCGCTTGCCCATGATCTCCACCGAGAAGCCGCCCTTGCAGGTCTCCTTGACGCGTCCGTCCACGGGCAGCCCGGCGTCCTTGGCGGCCTCAAGCATCTCCAGGCCGCCTGCACCGGCCAGCGCGCGGGAGAGCACAATCTCGCTGCGGGTCTTGGAGACCACGTAGAGGTCGATGGAGTCGCCTTCCTTGAAGGGAAAATTGCCCTCGGCGTCAAGGAGCTCCTTTTTCTCGGCCACGCCATCGATCTTGGTGCCGGTGTCGAAGTACACGCTGTCCGCGCCGATGGTGATGATCTTGGCGGCGATCTTGTCGCCCATGTTCAGGGACACGCCCTGCCCGGCATAGCTGGCCTCGAAAAGCTCCGCAAAGCTCTGCTCCTGTTCCCCGCCGGTCTGGCCCTGTTCCCCGTTGGTCTGCGCCTGGTCGGTCATCTTCTGCTCCTGTGCGAATGAACGCGAATATTTGGCGGCATCGCATCCGCCTGGGGCGTGTATTAACGAAGGGGCGACGCTTGTCAAACACAGTAAGCAGGTTTTCCGGCCAGCCCTAAAGTTTTTTAAGCTTTGGCCGATAAGACGCGAAGAAGGCGTGGTCTTTGCTTTCGGACAAGGAGGTAATCGAAACATGCCCATCGATCTCGTTGGCGGATATTCCGCCTTTGACCAGATGAACTACAGCGGCAACGACCCGTACGCCCTGGCCCAGAGCTCCCAGGTCCAGCAGGGCCAGGACGCTGCGGGCCAGAGTGCTGCGGCAGTGAACACCGCGCCCATGGACCAGCAGACCTTCGGGGCCGCGGTGGTCTCCAAAACGCTGGACTACATGAACGGGCAGGGCTCGTCCTCCCAGGACCTGGCGCCCATGGACAAGCAGACCTTCGGGGCTGCGGTGGTCTCCAAAACCCTGGACTACATGAATTCCGGGAATTCCAGCAGCAGCGCAATGGCCCAGAACTACGACTTCCAGAAAAGCGTCCTGGGCGGCCCTGCGGAGGCCAGCGGCGCGCTTTTCAACATCAAGACCTGACAACGGTACCGCGACAGGCAACGCCCAACGCCAGAAGGCCCCGCCCGACACAGGGGCGGGGTTTTCTTCTTTTGCCCGCCAGGCGCGCCCTGCCCCCGCCATCAGCCACCACGGCCCGACTTGCCAGAACAGCCAAGAACGGCTAAAGGCGCAATGCAACTTCCGCCACCTAAAGCGAGGACACCCCAGACGTGACCAGGGACAAGCACAAGGTACTCATTGCCAACCGCGGCGAAATCGCCGTGCGCATCATGCGCGCCTGCGTCGATCTGGGCGTCGGCTTCGTCTGCGTGTACACCAAGGAAGACGCCGAGTCCGGCCACGTCGCGCTGGCCCGCCAGCTTGGCGGTGACGCGGCCTTGGTGCGCATCCACAACTACCTGGACGCCGGGGACCTCCTCTGCGCGGCCGACGCAAGCTCCGCCACGGCCGTGCATCCGGGCTACGGCTTCTTCTCGGAGAACTACCGCTTTGCCCGGCGCGTGGTGGAACGCACCCGGCCCATGCACTTCATCGGCCCCTCCTGGCGCGTCATCCGCGACCTGGGCGACAAGATCAACACCAAGCGCCTGGCCAGAGGCCTCGGCGTGCCCACGGTGCCCGGGTCCGACCGCGCCATCTACGACGAGATGGAGGCCGAGACCATCGCCCAGAAGCTCTTCGACTACCAGGAGAAGCAGGGCGTGGCCCGGCCCATGGTGCTGGTCAAGGCCTCGGCCGGCGGCGGCGGCATGGGCATCGACGAAGTGCACAGCATGAACCGCTTCCGCCAGACGTACCGGCGCATCCGCAACTACGCCAAGCCATGGGATGACCAGGACTACTACCGCGAGATGCACGTGCCCAGGCCCCGGTTGATTCGCAATACCCAGCACGTGTGGCGGCGCGAAATAGAAATCAGCGTTGCCAGCGACCGGTCCATGCCCTACGGGTTCGCGCTTTGGGGCGACTACAGCCTGTATCAGATTGGCCAATCGCCGGGCCTCGTCGCCGGCAAGATCCTGCCGCGCGAACTGCTTTTCCTCCGTTACGACTTGCAGCCCG
>JANXYI010000202.1 GCA_025350085.1 Deltaproteobacteria bacterium | reverse complement strand
CCTGGGCCAGGGTGCGGGCAAAGTCGGCCGCGTCGCTGGAGCTGGCTGTGCTGTCCACGCCCTTGGCCGCAGCCCCGCTGCTGCCCGCCAGAGTCATGATCTCCGAGGCGTTGCCGCGCACAATAAAGGGCCTGTGCTCGGCCAGCAGCGCCAGCGGGGTCACGGTGCGCAGCATGGAGGCCCCGGCGCCCACAGGGTCCAGGATCACGGGCACACCGGCCTCGTCGGCCGCGGCCCAGGCCGGGTCCATGGCTGCCAGGTATTCCGGGGCCACGGTGCCCAGATTGATGACCAGGGCGCCGGAGATGGCCACCAGCTCGGCCATCTCCTCTGCGGCGTGGCTCATGATCGGCGAGGCCCCGAGGGCCAGCAGGGCGTTGGCCGTGGTGTTGGTGACCACGTAGTTGGTGATGGACAAGACCACCGGGTTCTGCGCGCGGATGGCCTCGATGTCGCGCAAGACCTTGTCGGCGATGGCGTTGGTGTCAGTCATGACCGGTCTCCTTGGGAGGGGGGGTATCTGCCTGCACGGTGTCTTGCGGCGCGTCGCTTGTCAAGGCCAGGGCCCAAGGCCGGGCTTGAAATCCCGCGGCGAGCGGCCTAGGGTGCATACGGTCCGCAGACGACCAAGGAGACCAGACATGCCCCAGTTCGCCGACCGCGTGGCCAAGGCCCAGCGCTCGTTCATCCGCGAGATATTGAAAGTCACGGCCGATCCCTCGGTCATCTCCTTTGCCGGGGGCCTGCCCAACCCGGCCTCCTTCCCCGTGGCCGAGATCGCCGCCGCTGCGGCCAAGGTGCTCTACGAGTCCGGCCCCAGCGCCCTGCAATACTCCACCACCGAGGGCTACCTGCCGCTGCGCGAGTGGATCGCAAACCGCTACCGCACGAAGAATGGCATGGACGTGGACCCCTCGGACATCCTCATCACCACCGGTTCCCAGCAGGCCCTGGACCTCGTGGCCAAGGTCGTCATCAACGCGGGCGACACCGTGGTCATGGAGAAGCCGGGCTACCTGGGCGCCATCCAGGCCTTCACCATCTTCCGGCCCAGCTGGCGCTCCGTGCCGCTGGAAAACGACGGGCCGGACCTGGCCGCCCTGGAGCAGGCCCTGG
Organism: Deltaproteobacteria bacterium; assembly: GCA_025350085.1. Taxonomy (GTDB): domain Bacteria; phylum Desulfobacterota; class Desulfovibrionia; order Desulfovibrionales; family Desulfovibrionaceae; genus Humidesulfovibrio. The sequence goes on along the minus strand of JANXYI010000202.1, from coordinate 2,902 downwards.
ACGGGGCCAAGCTCTTCTACGCCGTCACCAGCTTCCAGAACCCTTCGGGCCTGTCCTATTCCGAGGAGAAACGCGCGAGCGTGGCCAGGCTTCTCTCCGGGCGCAAGGTCTTCTTCCTGGAGGACGACCCCTACGGCGAGTTGCGCTTCAAGGGCCGCGCCCTGCCGCCGGTGTACAAACAGCGGCCCGAGAACTCCATGCTGCTCGGCACCTTTTCCAAGGTCGCGGCCCCGGGCTTCCGCCTGGGCTGGGTCGTGGCCAAAGGCGAGATCATGGAGCGGCTCGTCATCGCCAAGCAGGCCGCGGACCTGCATACCGGGTCGCTGGACCAGATGATCGTGCACCAGTTCCTGGTCGACAACGACTTCGAGGCCCACGTGGCGCGCATCCGCACCCTCTACGGCAATCAGTGCCGGGCCATGCAGGCCGCCATCGCCAAATACTTCCCCAAGGATGTGCACGTCACCGAGCCCGAGGGCGGCATGTTCCTCTGGGTCACCCTGCCCGAGGGGCTCTCGGCCACGGAGCTTCTGAAGCATTCCGTGGCGTGTAAGGTGGCCTTTGTGCCGGGCGCGGCCTTCCATGTGGACGGCACAGGGGAGAACACCCTGCGCCTGAACTATTCCAACGCCGATGCCGAGACCATCGACGAGGGCATTCGCCGCCTGGCGCGCTGCCTGGAGACCTGCCTGGCCGGCCGGGACGCGCTGGAGGCCGAGATGCAACGCGGCTGCCAGGACTGAGGGGACATGCCCGGTCTGTCTGCTCTGGGCGAACTCGGACCCTGGGTCCGCCGCCTCGAACGCCTGCGGCGCATGGCCCTGGCCGCGGTCTGGGCCTACAAGCTGCGCTCGCTGTTCGTCGTCCTGGGCGTGGGCTTTGGCGTGGCCTCGCTCACGCTCATCGTCACGGCCGTGGACGGGGCCGAGCGCAAGGCCGTGGAGATCGTGGAGTGGTTCGGCCCGGACGCGGCCCTGGTCTTTGGCGGCAATTTCAAGAAACAGGCAGTGGGCATGCGCCTGAACACGCTGACCCAGGACGACCTGCGCGGCATCCAGCAGTCGCTGCCGGGCGCGTATCTGGTGGTGCCCATGCGCATCAAGCAGGACGTGCCGCTCAAGTACCAGGACGCCTCGGTCCCGGCCACGCTGGTGGTGGGCTCCACCGAGGGCTATGCGAGCGCCTGGAACTGGCCCCTGGTGGAGGGCCGCGACCTCTCCGAAGAGGACGTGCGCCTGGGCGCGCGCGTGGCGCTGATCGGCGACAAACCCGCGCGCGAGCTCTTTGGCGAGGCCTCGCCCGTGGGCCGCACCTTCATGCTGGACAAGTTCCAGGTCCAGGTCATCGGGCGGCTCAAGTACCGCGGGGCGGCGGGCGGCGGCAACGACATCGACGACCGCGTCATCCTGCCCATCACGACGCTCACCGCGCGCTTCAACCTGGACCGCCGCTACTACATGGCCCTGCGCATCAAGTTCCTGGAGCCCGGGCGCATGGCCAGCCACGCCGAGAACCTGCGCTCCTACCTGCGCATGAGCCACCGCCTGGAACCCAGCCAGGACGACGACTTCAGCATCATCACCGCCGACGAGATCCTGGGCTTCCTCTCGGCCTTCAAGGGCGGGCTGGTGGCCTTCCTCGGCGTCACCGCGGCCGCGGCCATGACCGTGGGCGGGTTCGTGCTGGCCAACCTGTTCGCCATCAGCGTGAGTGAGCGCAGCCGCGAGATCGGACTGAAAAAGGCCGTGGGCGCCACCAGCCGGGACATCCTGCTGCAGTTCCTCATGGAGGCCGCGCTCCTTACCCTTGTGGGCGGGCTGGTGGGCCTCGGCCTCGGCCTGGGCCTGGGGCAGCTCCTGACGCGGCTGGGCGTGCTGCAGATCCTGTTCTCCTGGAAGGCCTTTTCCCTGTCGCTTGTCAGCGCCGTGGCCATCGGGGTGGTCTTCGGCCTCAAGCCCGCGCGCCAGGCTGCCAGCCTTGACCCCATCGCGGCCCTGCACGGGTCCGGCTGAGGACTCGGGGCGCGGAGTGCGCAAAAAACCCTTTGACAGCCGACCCTGCGCGTGGCAAAGGGATTTCTCCGTGGCGGGCAGCCAACGGAAGCGCGCTCGGGACAGCCCCTGAAAACGCTTCTGGACAGGGCGCTCATGACACTCCGGGCGGATAGCTCAGCTGGAAGAGCATCGGCCTTACAAGCCGGAGGTCACAGGTTCGAGCCCTGTTCCGCCTACCACGATTTCAATGCGGAGCGGTAGTTAAGCTGGTTATAACGCCGGCCTGTCACGTCGGAGGCCACGGGTTCAAGTCCCGTCCGCTCCGCCAGCACTACCAAGGGGTGCAACCGAAAGGTTGCACCCCTTTTCCGTTTGCGTGGCCGCGCACGGAGTGCTCGCGAAAAATTCCAGAGTCTCGCCGCCAGTAACCAGCCGTACGTATTTCCTTTTTCAGGAAATCTAGACTTCCTCTCCAGATGAATGGGCTCGCCATTCCGACCGGAGAGTGGCCTGGCTTCGAGCCTAAGTAGGGAAGGGGATGGACGCGGAGACGTCAGGGCTGGAGGAAGCGCTTGAGCGCCGCCTCAAGATTGCCGAGCGGCACCAGGGTGTCCAGGCAGGGGCCGTGCGGCCGCTCGTTCAGCACACCGAAGACCGGCAGCGGATAGGCGTCCTGGATGCCCGAGGACAGGTCGCGGTAGCAGGCCACGGCGATGATGACCTTGGGCCGCTTCTCGACCACGATGCGCCGGGCGATGGTGCCGCCCGTGGCCACGGCTAGGTGCACCCCGTAGCGGTCGCGCAGCTCGATGAGCCCCGTGATCGGGCATTTGCCGCAGCGCTTGCAGTTGTCGATGTCGTAGGTCAGGCGCATGTCGCAATGGCTGTTCTGCAGGCAGTGCGGCATG
>JANXYI010000187.1 GCA_025350085.1 Deltaproteobacteria bacterium | reverse complement strand
AGGCGCAGGCGGGCGCTGCGGGTCAGCTCGGCCATGCGCGCCACGCCCGAGGAGCCCGGGATGAGGTCGATGCCCGTGGCCACCGGGATGATGATTTGCGAGAGCGGCAGGCCCTCGAAGAGCACCTGGTCCAGGGTGTGTTGCGGGGTCAGGCCCAGCAGCACGTCGACGTTGGACAGGCCCAGGTCGGCGTCGAGGATGCACACGCTGCGGCCCGTGCGCGCCAGGGCCCAGGCCAGGTTCAGGGTGACGTTGGTCTTGCCCGCGCCGCCCTTGCCGCTGGCCACGCAGATGATCTTCGGCAGGGCGCCCATGACCGGGCTACTTCTTGAGCGTGGCGTCCACCGCTTCGAGCAGCTCGTCCACCTTGAAGGGTTTCTGGAAGCAGCGGATGGCGCCCAGATCGAGCGCCTGGGCGCGTTCCTCCGGGGTGGCCAGGCCGGTGATGACGATGACCGGCATCCTGAGCGCGGCGCGGCGGATCTCCGAGAGCAGCCACAGGCCGCTGCGTTCGGGCATGCGGATGTCCAGCAGCATGAGGTTGAAGGTGCGCTTCTTCAATAGCGCCAGGGCCTCCTCGCCGTTGCCGCAGGCCGCCACCTTGTAGCCGTGCATCTCCAGCGCCTCGGTCAAGAGCTCCTGGATGCGCACCTCGTCGTCCACCACCAGGATGTCCCCGCCGGAGCGCCTGGGCGCGCCCTTGTGCGGCAGCCGGGCGCTCGTGACGGCGCTGGCAGGCGCAACCGGGAGGCTCACGCGGAAGAGCGTACCCTTGCCCAGGGTGCTGGTGACGCGGATGTCGCCCTGGTGGCTCTTGACGATGCTGTAGCTGGTGGACAGGCCGAGCCCTGTGCCGCGGCCCTCCTTGGTGGTGAAGAAGGGATCGAAGATGCTCTCGATGTGCTCCGGCGCGATGCCGCTGCCCGTGTCCTCCACGTCCACGCTGGCGTGGGCCTGGCCGCTCTTCCAGGCCGTGCGCACGCGCAGCGAGCTGCCCCCGTTTGTGGCGCCCGCCGCTGCGCCCGCCTGGGCCTGCTCGGCCATGGCATGTTCCGCATTGATGAAAAGATTGACGAAGACCTGCTCCAGCAGCTTGGCGTCGCCCCAGACCAGGGGCAGGCCGGGCAGCATCTCCGCCAGCACCCGTATGCCGCGCTTTTCGAAGTTGCCGGACATCATGGCCAGGGAGGTGGTGAGCAGCGCGTTCAGGTCCACCTGGGCGAACTGGGGCTGGGTGGGCCGCGCGAAGTCCATGAGCTGGGTCAGGATGGAGCTGATGCGGCCGATCTGCTCCTCCATCTGGCGGAAGGCCGTGCGCTGGCCCTCATTGGTCTCCTTGAGGCCCAGGATCTGCAGCCGGGCGTAGATGATGGCCAGCGGGTTGTTGATCTCGTGCGCGGCGCCCGCGGCCAGCTGGCCCACTGCCGCCAGGCGCTCGGCCTGGATGAGCTTCTGGTTGATCTGCTGCATCTTGCGCATGGCGGCGCCGAGGTGCTCGGAGCGCGCCTCCAGCCGGGCGCTCGTTGCCAGGCGCTCCAGGGCCGCAGCCATCAGTCCGCAGAGCTGGCCCAGAAGGTGGGCCTGGCCTTGGGCCGCGGCCTCACCCTCAGGCTGGCCTTCAGCCGTTTGCGCACCGAGCAGCGCCTCGCCCAGCCAGAGGCGGTCCAGCGCCAGGGGCAGGCTTTGATAGGGCCGGAAAAAGGCCGGGGCAAAGCCCGGGAACCCCGGCTGGGCCGGGTCCGGCAGGCGCTCCTGGTGGTTCAGCACCAGCTGGGCGAAGGGCTGCACCGGGCCGGGCAGGTCCTCCGGGCCGGGCACCACGGGTCTGCCCGTGGCCGGGTCCAGCGGCCAGGCAAAGTCGGCCTCGGCCCCGGCTAGCCAGGCCAGGCCGCGCACCAGCTGGCCCTCGGTGTCCAGGGCATAGAGGCAGCCTGTGGCCACGCCAAAGCCCTCGCGCAGGGCTCTCGCGCCCAGGGCGAGGATCTCCTCGGCGTTCCCGGCGCGCGCCAGGCCCTGGCTGGCGTCGGCCACGGCCCGGAGCAGGCGCGCTGTGCGCTCGTCCTCGGCGCGGCGGGTGGTCAGCTCGATGTTCATCTGCGTGATCAGCGTGCCCGCGCGCTGCAAGGCCTGGCAGAAGGTCGCCACTGCGTCCTCGTCGTCCGCGCTGAAGAGCCCGCGGCGCTCGGCCAGGCGCTCGGCCACCTGGGCCTTGAGCTTGGCCACCTGGGGAGCCGAGATGTCGGCCTTGTCCAGGAGCGCTTTCAGGCGCGCCGCGCCCGCCGGGTCAAGGGGCTGGGCCAGCACCTCGTGAGCGATGAGGTCGCCCAGGGCCAGCAGGGTGATGAGGCCGCCGTGCTCGTCCAGGTCGGCCAGCACGGCCTCGGGCTGGTGGTGCAGCCAGGCGCAGTCCACAAAGAGCTTGGGCAGGTTCCAGGACTGTGTGAGCCACTTGCCCGCCTCGGTGTGGTCCAGGCCCAGCGCCGCGGTCTCCAGGGCATGCAGTGGCTGGCCGGACAGCGGTGCGCGGTCCAGCAGCTCCTCGTATTGCCGGGGCAGGGCGCAGAGCAGGGCCAGCTTGCCGCAGTCGTGCACCAGGCCGCAGGAGAAGGCCAGCTCGGCCTGTTTGGGCGCGAGCTTCTCGGCCAGGAGTTGGGTGGCCAGGGCGCAGGCCAGGGAGTGCAGCCAGATCTGCACCAGGTGCGGGTCGTCGGGCCTGCGGTCGTGGATGAGCGTGTCGCGGATGATGATGGCGAGCAGCACCTGCCTGAGGGTGGCGGTGCCGAGCATGGACGCCGCGCGCTCGATCTTCATGTCCCCGCGCTGGAGGCCGTGGACCTTGGCGTTGGCCAGCCGGAGCACTTTGAGGGAGAGCGAGGGGTCGCTGGTGATGATCTGGCAGAGCTCACTGATGCTCGGGTCGGCCTGGGTGATCCAGTCCAGCACGGCTGCCGCCACGGCAGGCGGCGCCGGGAGGGCTTCCAGCTTTTTGAGGACCTCGCGGACCTTGGCCGGGCTGTCCGTGGCCTGGGGGGGCTTCTTGGCTTTCATCCGCCTCTCTGCTGCTGTGCCGCCGTTTGAGGCCGGGCTGGAACATCCGGGCGCGCGGTAAACTCCAGGCGCGGCCCGTGCTCCTCTCTACGGTGAATCCGGAAGAATAATCAAGTGCCCTGGCCGGGATAGGGCGGGCTGAGCTTGCGCTGGCCTATTTCCTCCTGTAGTGCTCCGAAGGTATTGCGGTGCGGTCTGCGTGAATGTTTCCCCATGACTGGACGCCGCATAGAGAGGAGTTGCCGGTGACGCTGCCGGAGACCGTCACGCCCCCCCCTGGCGCGCAGCGCATCCTCATCGTCGAGGACGAGAGCGCCCTGCGCGAGGCCTATGCCGAGGCCCTGGCCCTGCAGGGATACGCTGTCCTGACCGCGGCCAACGGCGAGGACGCGCTCAAAGTGCTGGAGCGCGAGGCCGTGGATCTCGTGCTCTCGGACCTCAAGATGCCGCGCATGGGCGGCGAGGAAATGCTGCGCGAAATGGCCCTGCGCGGCCACACCCCGCGGGTCATCTTTCTCACCGGCTACGGCACGGTGGAGAGCGCGGTGAACTGCCTGAAGCTCGGCGCCTCCGACTACCTGCTCAAGCCCTTTGACATGCACCAGCTGTTCAAGAAGATCGCCCTGACCCTGGCCAGCGGCTCGCCGCTGCACGGCAAGGGCGGCCGCGTGCGCGAGATCGAATCCTTTTCCGAGCGCCTGCGCGGCCGCAAGGACTCCACTGAGGTCTTCAAGGCCCTGCTGACCCAGGTCAAGCGCACACTGGCGCCCGAGGCCATGGCGCTGTTCAGCTGCACCGGCCAGGCCGGGGCGCTCTCGCCGCTGTTCCTCTGGGGCAAGAGTTTCCGCGAGTGCGCGCAGACGCGCAGCTGGCTTCTGGAAAAGGTCGCGTACGTGCTCGGCCAGTGCGGGTCCCTGGTCCTGGGGCCGCAGGTCGGCAAGCGCGCCGAGGACCTGCGCGAGGGCGTGAGCCTGGGCTCGGCCGCGGTGGTCTCCATCGTGGGCATGCGCGGGGTCTACGGGGTGCTGGCGCTGGGCCGCTCGCTGAGCCAGGCGCCCTTCACGCGCGAGGATCTGCGCATGCTCAACGTCTACACCGGCCACGCCGCGCCCTTTGTGGAGAGCATCCTCTCCAGCCAGCGCTTCCGGGGCATCAGCGCCGAGGTGGTGACCTCCTACGCCCAGGCCGTGGAGGCCAAGGACATCTACACCCGCGGCCATTCCGAGCGCGTGGGCGGCTATGCGGCCTTGCTGGGCCGGG
>JANXYI010000125.1 GCA_025350085.1 Deltaproteobacteria bacterium | reverse complement strand
CTCGTCGTACCCTTCCTGGGCCCAGGCCAGGATCTCGCCCAGCTTCAGCCGCAGGCCGTGCTCCATGATGATGCGGCTGATGCCCAGCGCCGCGCGCCTGAGCGCGTACGGATCGGCCGCGCCCGTGGGGATCATGCCCAGTCCGAAGCAGCCGGCCATGGTGTCGGCCTTGTCGGCAATGGCCAGTAGCGCGCCGGAAAGCGTGGCCGGCACGGGCGAATCCGGCCCGGCAGGCAGGTACTGCTCGGCAATGGCCTGGGCAGCCAGCTCGCTCTCGCCCTTCTTGCGGGCGTATATGCCGCCCATGACGCCCTGCAGGCTGTCGAACTCGTAGACCATGGCGCTCACGAGGTCGGCCTTGGCCAGCCGCCCGGCGCGGCTCATGTCCGCCACCGGCAGGCCGCAGGCCATGGCCAGCTTGCCGCACAAGACCTCCAGGCGGCGGGACTTGGCGCCCATGCTGCCCAGCGGCCCGAGGAAGACCACGGAGTCAAGCTTGCCCAGCCACTGGTCCAGGCGAGTTGCCAGGTCCGCCTCCCAGAAGAAGCGGGCGTCCTCCAGACGGGCTTTCAAAACGCGCTCCCAGCCCTTCTTGACCAGGGCCATGACCTTGGGCTCGATATTGAGCGTGGTCAAAAAATACGGCAAGAGGTTGCCGTCGGCACCGCGCAGGCCGAAGCTCTTCTGGTGGCTCTGCATGCTCGTCAGCAACACCTGAGCGGGCAGCTCCAGGTACAGGCGCGCGAACTCGCCCAGGATGGGCCGGGGGAACTCCACTAGGTTGGCGACTTCGAGCAGCAGGCCCTCGTCCCAGACAACCGCGCCACCCACCTCTGCGGCGATGCGGTCGCCCTCGGCGCGCACCAGGTCCAGGCGCTCGCGGGCGTCCAGCACCACGTTGCCGCGGTCACGGATGATGTCGAAGTAGTCGGCCGCGCTGTCCACGCTAAAGGGGCCGGGCCCGAGCACACGGTGTCCCAGTGTGGTGCGGCCCGAGGTCAGGCCCGCGATCTCGATGGGCACGATGTCCGAATCGAGAAGCGCCAGCACCCAGCGCAAGGGGCGGCCGAAGAGGAAGTCCAGGCTGCCCCACTTCATGCGCTTGGGGAAACTCAGGGACTTGAAGGCGGTCAGGCACAGGCCGGGCAGGATGTCCAGCGTGCGGCCCCCGCCGACCTGCTTCCTGGCGGCCTGATACTCGCCCTTGGGCGTCTCCTGCACGAACAGGTCGGCCTCGGCCACGCCCTGGGTCTTGGCAAAGCCCTCGCCCGCCTTGGTCAGCTTGCCGTCGGCATAGGCGATGCGCACGGGCGGGCCGCTCACGATCTCCTCCTCCAGGCGCTGCATGGGCGCCAGGCCGGAGACATGGGCGACCAACCTGCGCGGGGTGGCAAAGGCGCGCACCCCGGCGTGGTCGATGCGCGCCTCGGAGAGCAGGCGCTCGAAGAGCTCAATCAACTCTTCGCCCAGGCGCGGCACAAAGCGCGCGGGCATTTCCTCGGTACCGATTTCAAGAATGAATTCAGACATATCGTACGGCTCCGGCTATTTGGCGGCGAGCATGGGATAGCCCATGGCCTCGCGCTGGGCGGCATACAGGGCAGCGATGGCCGAGGCCAGATTGCGCACGCGGCCGATGTAGCCCGTGCGCTCGGTGATGGAAATGGCCCCGCGCGCGTCCAGCAGGTTGAAGGTGTGCGAGCACTTGAGGCAGTAGTCGTAGGCCGGCCAGGGCACCCCGGCCGCGCACAGGCGCTGGCACTCGGCCTCGAACTTGCCGAACATGTCCAGCAGCATGGCCGCGTCGGAGAGCTCAAAATTGTACTTCGACTGCTCCACCTCGTTCTGGTGGTACACCTGCCCGTAGGTGACGCGGTCGTTCCACGTCAGGTCGTAGACCGACTCCTTCTCCTGCAGGTACATGGAGATGCGCTCCAGGCCGTAGGTGATCTCCACGCTGGTGGGAAACAGGTCGATGCCGCCCACCTGCTGGAAATAGGTGAACTGCGTCACCTCCATGCCGTTGAGCCAGACCTCCCAGCCCAGGCCCCAGGCGCCGAGGGTGGGCGACTCCCAGTCGTCCTCCACAAAGCGGATGTCATGGGCTGCCGGGTCCACGCCCAGCGTGCGCAGGCTGTCCAGATACAGGTCCTGCACGTTGTCCGGCGAGGGCTTCAGGATGACCTGGAACTGGTAGTAATGCTGCAGGCGGTTGGGGTTCTCGCCGTAGCGGCCGTCCTTCGGCCGGCGCGAGGGCTGCACGTAGGCCGCCTTCCAAGGCCGCGGCCCCAGCG
>JANXYI010000095.1 GCA_025350085.1 Deltaproteobacteria bacterium | reverse complement strand
CCGTGTGCTGGGCCACCATGTTGGGGTTTTGGGCGACGCGCGCGAGCCCCTCCAGCGGGAGGCGCGCCTGCACGATGAGGTACGAGAAAGGCTCGAAGCCCACCACCTTGCCGTCGTATTTCTGGTCCAGGGCGGCGAACTGCATGGACAGGGCCCCGCCGACCTTGAGTTCCAGGTTGACGCCGGGCAGGCGCTCCACGCGGCGGCCCTCTTCCTGGTTGTCCAGGGCCGGCCGCCCGATGGCCCGGGCTAGGCTGACTGTCGATTGGTCACTCATGCACTGCTCCACTCCAAGGTCAAAAAGGTAAAACCAATAATACCATTAGCACTGCTGATGGCTATTGGCAAGCCTTTCCGGCGTCAGGTTTGGGGCAGTGCGGCCTTCATGGCGTCCAGCAGGCTGCCGGGCACGAAGAGTCCGCCGCGGCCCCGACCCAGGCGCACCCCGGGCTTCACGGCGCCGTGGAAGTCCGAGCCGCCGCTCTGGAGCAGGCCCAAGGACTCGGCCAGGCGGGCCAGCTCCCTGGTGTAGCGGTCGGAATGTTCGGTGTAGTAGACCTCCACCCCGTCCAGCCCCAGGCTTTTCAGGTCCGCTAGGACGCCCTCGATCTGGCGCGCCTGCTGGGAGATCAGGTAGGGGTGGGCCAGGATGGCCAGGCCGCCGTCGGCGTGCACGGCCTTGATGGCCTCGACGGGGCGGAGCTTCTCCTTGGGGATGTGCGCCAGCCCGCCCTGGCCCAGAAAACGCGTGAAGGCCTCCTCGAAGGTCTTGACCACGCCCGCCTCCATCATGGCCTGGGCGATGTGCGGGCGGCCCACGACCCCGTCGGCGTGGCGGGCCACGTCCTCAACGTGCAGGTGCACGCCCACGGTGCGCAGCTTCTCAAGCATCAGCTCGTTGCGGCGGCTGCGCGCCAGCCGGACCCGTTCGAGCTCCCCGGCCACGGCCCCGCGGCCCTCGTCCACGAACAGGGCCAGCATGTGTGTGGGCAGCCCGGCGTACTCCAGGGACAGCTCGCAGCCGGGCACCAGCTCCAGGTCCAGGTTTTGGGCCTCGGCCCGGGCCTCGGGTAGGCCGCCGAAGGTGTCGTGGTCGGTGAGGGCGATGGCGGACAGCCCGGCCGCCTTGGCCGCGCGCATGAGCTCGGCCGGGGTGAGGGTCCCGTCCGAGGCGGTGGAGTGGGTATGCAGGTCAACGCGCGGCTGCACGGCAAAAGCTCCGGTTCCGGTTTGCCTACAGGCCCGACTATGGGGCGGCAGGGCCGCTACAGCATAGACACCGTTCCGGCCTGTGCGTCAAGGGCGGGGTTGCGGCGGGAAGTCCGTCCTTGCGCCTGGGACGGTGCTTTGCTATGCGTGTCGGGAACCAACGCGGGAGGAGACAGATGGCCCTGAACATGGAACTGGCGCGCCTGCTGGCCTGCCCCAAATGCCTGGGGGTTCTGTCCGTGCTGCCGGCACAGGACGGGCTTATCTGCGCGGCCTGCGGCGTGGTCTCCCCGTGCGCGACGGCATCCCGGTGATGCTGGTGGAAGAGGCCTGCCTTCTCGCCAAGTGGACCGGCAGCCAGCCTGCCGCAGATCAGCCCTAGCTGCCCGGCCAAGCTGCCCGGCCTTGATACCGCGCGGGAATTCCCGTAGGGAACCAGCGCACCGGAAACTCGGGGCGTAGCGCAGCCCGGTAGCGCGCCTGCTTTGGGAGCAGGATGTCGCAAGTTCAAATCTTGTCGCCCCGACCAGCCAATGAGTGAGGCCCCAAGGCATTTTGCCCTGGGGCCTTTTCCATCTAGTAGCGCCATTTGTAGCGCCACTACCACCTTTGAAAAGGCCGGATCATCCCCCTTCGGCCTCCCCTGACACCCCGCGCACAGTTCGGCATCGGGCTTTGCCGCCACTTGCCGGGCGTCCACATCCTGCTGCCCGGTCGCCGCGCCGCAGGGCCTGTTTTGCACGCCCCTGGTCAGGCTGGGTGCGGCCTCTGCCTACAAAGTTGTCGTTGAATTAAAAAGGAATTGCATCTTTCCCGCCCTTGGGGTTAAGACTGAAGTAATCGTGGACTCCTCCGGGGACCTGGCGCGTGCGGTGCCAAGAAGTCGAAGCAGGAGTATGCCTATCAGCCAAGGAGTAGCGACATGAAGTTCAACAAGTCCCTGCTGTATGTCGTGGCCATTGCCGCCATGCTGGCCCTCGGTTCCGGCCTGGCCTTTGCCAGGGACACCGGCGGAAACGAGCTTGAGGATGCCATCAAGGCCCTGCACAAGGGCTCCAGCCAGGTGATGGCCACCCCGCCGGGCAAACCGCTGCCCACGACCTGTGAACCCATGATGATGGAAGGCCAGAAGGGCCTGGAGAAGAGCGACAGCCCCAACGCCAAGAAGATGCTCAAGGGCCAGCAGATGATGATGGACGGCCGCAAGATGATGCTCGACGGCAACCAGATGGTCCTGGAAGGCAAGAAGGGCATGGACATGGAGATGAAGCAGAAGTAGCCGGACCGGATGAGCTTTTCAGGCGGAGCCTTCGGGCTCCGCTTTTTTTCGCGCATGGGCCCGCCCAAAGGCCTGGGAAAAGTAGCAGGCCGGGCAGGAGCGCTCCCACCCGGCCTGTGCTGTTTCCGGTCTGGCCCGCAGGCCTTACATGTCGTAACCGAAGGAGTCGACGATCATCTTTGTGCGCTTCTTGGAAGCGGTCATGCGCTCGGCCAGGTCCTTCTTGTACTGCTTGATGTCCAGCTGGATGGTGGCCACGCCGGTGTCCATGGCGGCCTGGGCCACGGCCGGGGCCTCCCACTCGAGTACGCGCGGGTCCAGCGCCTTGGGGATGATGTAGTCCATGCCGAACTTGAGTTCACTAACGCCGTAGATGGCGCAGATCTCAGGCGACACGGGCTCCTTGGCCAGGGCGGCCCAGGCCTTGGCCGCGGCGAGCTTCATCTGCTCGTTGATGACCTTGGAGCGCACGTCGAGCGCGCCGCGGAAGATGAACGGGAAGCCCAGCACGTTGTTGATCTGGTTGGGCGTGTCCGAGCGGCCGGTGGCCATGATCAGGTCGGATCTGGCGCCCTTGGCCACGGAGTAGGCGATCTCCGGGTCCGGGTTGGCGCAGGCGAAGATCACGGGGTCCTTGGCCATGGCCTTGACGTTGTCGGCGTTGATGACGTCCTTGCCGGACAGGCCCAGGAACATGTCCGCGCCGGTCATGGCCTCGGCCATGGTGCAGGCCTTGGGCTGGGCATAGTATGTCTTTTCGGCGTTCATGTCCGTGCGGCCCAGGTGCAGCAGACCCTTGGAGTCGAACATGAAGATCTGGCTCTTGTCCAGGCCCATGGCCTCGTAGAAGCGCGAGCAGGAGATGGCCGCGGCGCCCGCGCCGGAGACCACGACCTTGAGGTTCTTGATGCTTTTGCCGCTGATCTCGAGCACGTTCATGAGGCCCGCGCCGGAGATGATGGCCGTGCCGTGCTGGTCATCGTGGAATACGGGGATGCCCATTTCCTTGATGAGCGTCTGCTCGATCTTGAAGCATTCCGGGGCCTTGATGTCTTCGAGGTTGATGCCGCCAAAGGTGGGCTCCAGCATCTTGCAGAACTCGATGACCTTGTCCGGGTCGGCCTGGCGGATGTTCAGGTCGTAGACGTCGATGTCGGCGAAGATCTTGAAGAGCACGCCCTTGCCTTCCATGACCGGCTTGCCGGCTTCGGGCCCGATGTTGCCCAGGCCGAGCACCGCAGTGCCGTTACTGACCACGGCCACGAGGTTGCCTTTGTTGGTGTACTCGTAGACTTGCTCCACGTCGGCGTGGATGGCCCGGCAGGCGTCGGCCACGCCGGGGGTGTAGGCCATGGACAGGTGCCGCTGCGTCTCGCAGGGCTTGATGGACACGACCTCGAGCTTGCCCTTCCGCTTCATCGAGTGGTACCTGAGGGCTTCTTCCTTGGTGTACAGCGCCATGTCGGGGTTCTCCTGTTAGAGGTGGATTCCGGGGTTGTGCCGGGCTGCGGCACGGAAGCAGAGTCTAGTTGGCCGCTTAAGCCGCGTCAAGGGGCGCGGCAGGGCCGTACGCAGAGCCGCAGGAGAATCCATGCCCCCGAAGCTTCCGGACATCGTCCTGTTCCGGCCCAAATACGCGGAGAACGTGGGCTCCGTGGCCCGGGCCATGCTCAACATGGGTGCGGGGAACCTCATCCTGGTGGACCCGAAGGGCTATGACCCGGACCGCGCCGCGCCGCTGGCCACCAACCACGCCCGGCACATCCTGGACTCTGCGCGCATCGTGCCCACCCTGCGCGAGGCTCTCACGGGCGCAGCTCTGGTGCTCGGCACCACGGCCCGCAGCGGCGGCTGGCGCAAGGGCCTGTTCACCCCGGCGCGCGCCGCGGACGGGGAGATTGTGCCGCGCCTGGCCGAGGGCGGCCGGGTGGCGCTGGTCTTCGGGCCCGAGGACCGCGGCCTGACCAACGCCGAGACCAGCCTCTGCGACGGCCTGGTGATGATCCCGGCCAGTCCGGACTGCACCTCGCTCAATCTCTCGCAGGCCGTGCTCATTCTGCTCTACGAGTGCTTCCAGCGCTCCTTCACTCAGCCCTTTGTGCCCAAGGGCCCGCCCCAGGAACGCGACGCCTCCTTCGAGGAGCGCGAGCAGCTCTTCGCCAGCATGCATGCAGCACTCGCGGACATCGGCTACCTGCGGGTCCAGAACCCGGACTACTGGATGCTGCCGGTGCGCCGCTTCTTTGCGCGCTTCAGGCTCCGGCGCAACGAGTTCAACCTGCTCATGGGCGTGTGCCGCCAGGTGCGTTGGGTGGCCTCGCGCTCCGGGGCCGCACCGGGCGGGGCAGAAGCGCCTCAGCCTGAGCCGGATCGGCCTGAAGCGGACCAGACAGGTCCGGGTCGGCCCGGGCCGGGGCAGCCCGGGCGGCCGGGCTTGGGCGTTGATTTTTCCGGCAAAAAGCACAAGATTGCCGACAAAACCCGGCGCAGCAAGTAACTGGCCGCAAGCACGGCCGAAGCGACACACATGCCACCACGCACCCGCTCCCACGCCCCCTCTTGCGGCCAGGCCCGCCTCGCGGCCCCGTGCCTGGCGCTTGTGCTGGCCCTGTGTGCGGTGCTGGTTCTGCCACAGCGGGCGCTTTCGGCCGAGCGCCAGCTGGTCTTCGGCATGTCCGCGGCCTTCAGCGGCCCGGCGCGTGGCCTGGGCCTGGAATACTACCGCGGCCTCATGGCCAGCTTCGAGCACACCAACGCCCAGGGCGGGGCCGGCGGCTGGCGGCTGGTGCTCTCCCTGCGCGACGACGGCTATGATCCCCTGCCCGCGCTGGCAAACACCATCGGCTTCGTGGAGCAGGAGCGCGTCTTCGCGCTCTTGGGCTACGTGGGCACGCCCACCACGGCCCGGGTGCTGCCGCTGCTCAAGCACTACGAGTCCGAGCACATGGCCCTGCTCTTTCCCTGCGCCGGCGCGGACCTGTTGCGCGAGCGGCCCTACGACGCCTTTGTGTTCAACCTGCGGGCCTCGTACCTCGACGAGACCAGGGTCCTGGTGGAGGCGCTGCTGGCCTCGGGCAAGCGCCACATCGCCGTGTTCCACCAGGCCGACGTGTACGGCCGCAACGGCTGGGACGGGGTGCGCCGGGTGCTGCGTGCCCACGGCCGGTCCATCGCGGCCGAGGCCACCTACCGCCGCGGCGCGGCCTACACCCAGGACTTCCGCCGCGAGGTGGCCCTGCTCGAGGCCGTCAAACCGGACGCCATAGTCACGGTGGGCACGGCCCCGGCCTGCGCGGGCTTCATCCGCGACGCCCGGGAGGCGGGCCTCAGCGCGCCCATCGCTGCCCTGTCCTTTGCCGACGCCGACAACCTGGTCAAGTTCCTGCTGGCCCAGACCCGGATCACGGGCCGCGACTACACCTCCGGCCTCGTGTTCTCCCAGGTGGTGCCCTGCTATGCCGCTCCGGGCTGCCTGCGGCGCGCCTGTACCGCCAGGCCATGGACCAGGCGCGCGTGGCCCTGCCCACACGGCTCATGCGCGAGGACTACACCCCGAACCGCTACAGCTTCGTCAGCTTCGAGGGCTTTCTGGCCGGGCAGGTGCTGGCCGAGGCCGTGCGCCGCATGGCCGACGCGCCCTCGCGCGCGCGCCTGTTCTCCGTGCTCCAGGGCCTGAAGGGGCTCGACATCGGCATCGGCGAGAAGGTCAGCTTCGGGCCCGGGCAGAACCAGGGCCTGCGCCAGACCTACCTCACGGTGTACCGCCAGGGACGCTTCGAGAGCGTGGCCGGGTTGACAGATCTGGCCGGGGTCCAGCCATGAGGCGCCAGGGGCTGTTCCTGCGCCTGCTGGCCTTCATGGTCGCGGCCTTCGGCGTCATGGCGCTCGCCACCTCGCTCCTGTCCGGCCGGGAGCTCAACGACTCCATGGTCCGCGAGTACGAGGGCCGGGCCGTGGCCCTGGCCCGCTCCATTGCCGACGGCAACGCCGAGCTCCTGCTCAGCCAGAACGCCGGGGCCATCCAGGCGGCCATCGACCTGCACCAGGAGATGGGCGAGCTGTCCTACATCCTGGTGGTCGACCCCCAGGGTGAGGTGGTGGCCCACACCTTCACCCCGGCCGTGCCCGAGGCGGTCATGCGCATCGTGCGCGAGGCGCCGGAGAAGGAGCATTTCGGCGCCGGGCACGAGACCCGCACCCTGATCCTGCCCCCGGACCGCGAGGTCATCCACGTGGCCCAGCCCGTGCTCGGCGGCAAGGGCGGCTGCGTGCACATCGGCCTGGACAAGGAGCCCATCCGCCGGGCCATCGGCCAGGCCATCCTGCGCCAGCAGATGCTTACCCTGGCCGTGTTTCTGGCCTCCGTGGCCCTGGCCTTCTTCTTCATCCGGGGCATCACCGGCCCGCTACGCGCGCTCTCGGCCTATGCCCAGCGCGTGGCCGCCCACGACTTCACGGCCACCTGCGAGGTGCGCTCCTCCGATGAGATCGGCTCCCTGGCCGAGGCCATGCGCGCCATGGCCGGGCAGATCTCCGGGCACGTGACCCAGCTGGAAATGAGCGTGGATGAGGCCACGGCAGAGCTTCAGGACGCCCTGGGCACGCTCTCGGCCGTTGTGGGCAACATCGCCGACGGCCTGCTCGTGGTGGACGAGGCCGGGCTGATCCTGCGGCACAACCCGGCGCTCTTGCGCATGTTCGGCCTGGAGGGCCAGGACTTCACCGGGCGCTCCTGCGCAGCGGTCTTCGGTCCGCGGGTGTTCGAGGCTCTGGACCGGTCCCTGGACGCGGTGCAAGGCGCCTCGCCTGCGCTGCTGGAGGTCGAGGCCGCCCGGGCCGACGGCCTGGCCTTTCCGGTGGAGATCACCGTGTCCCGGCTGCCGCTCTCGGGCGGCGCGGCCAAGGTCTGCATCCTGCGCGACATCACCGTGGCCAAGCAGGCCGAGCAGGAACGCGAGCAGTCGCGCGCTCTCCTTGAGCGCATGGTGGCCGAGCGCACCCGCGACCTTTCCCGCGCCAACACCCAGCTCAAGATCGAGGTGGCCGAGCGCAAGGTCGTGGGCGACGCCTTGCGCCGCGCCGAGGGCAAGTTCCGGGGCATCTTCGAAAACGCGGCCGAGGGCATCTACCAGGTCTCGCCCGAGGGGCGCTATCTCTCGGCCAACCCGGCCATGGCGCTGATCTTCGGCTACGCCTCGCCCGAGGAGCTCATCACCGCACTTTCGGCCCTTTCCCCCCACCTGGAGCAGACCCGGCACGAGGCCTTTTTGGCGGCCATGGAGGAGACCGGCCAGGTGCAGGGCTTCGAGTCCCAGGTGCGTCGGCGCGACGGCTCGGTGATCTGGATCTCCGAGAACGCGCGCAAGGTGGTCGACCAGACCGGCCAGACCCTGTGCTACGAGGGCTTTGTCAGCGACATCACCCTGCGCAAGGAGGCCGAGGACCGGCTCATGCACCAGGCCTTCCACGACGCGCTGACCGGGCTGCCCAACCGCCTGCTGTTCATGGACCACCTGCGCATGGCCATGGAGCGCGCGCGCCGCCGCCCGGACTTCCGCTTCGCCGTCTTGTACATGGACCTGGACCGCTTCAAGGTCATCAACGACAGCCTGGGGCACGACATCGGCGACCAACTCCTGCGCCACGTGGCCCGCGTGCTCACGGTCTGCGCGCGCAGCACGGACACCGTGGCTCGCTTCGGCGGCGACGAGTTCGCCATCCTGCTCGAGGACATCACCGCCCCGCGCGACGCCATCCTCTTCTCCCGGCGCATCCTGGAGGACATCGCCCGGCCGCTGGACCTGGACGGTCGCGAGGTCATGACCTCCGGCAGCCTGGGCATCGTGCTGCGCACCGAGCGCTACGAGCGGCCCGAGGCGCTGCTGCGCGACGCGGACACGGCCATGTACCACGCCAAGGCCCTGGGCAAGAGCCGCTTCAAGGTCTTCAACCAGAAGATGCACACCAAGGCCCTGGAGCTCATGGAGACCGAAGTGGCCCTGCGCCGGGCCCTGGATACCGAGGAGCTGACGCTCAGGTTCCAGCCCATCCTGGACATCCGCGAGGGCCGTCTGGCCGGGTTCGAGGTGCTCCTGCGCTGGCAGCGCGAGGACGGGCGCGAGATGCTGCCCGCGGAGTTCATCGCCCTGGCCGAGGACACGGGCATCATCTACCCGCTCGACTACTGGGTCTTTGCCCAGGCCTGCTGCAGCGTCCGGCGCTTCGAGCAGACGCTCGAGGCCAGCGCGGCCGGGAGCCATGCGGGTTTTGCCACGAACATCAACATCTCGGCGAAGCACTTCCGCAGCCCCATGTTGGTGGGGCATCTGGAAGAGACCGTGCGCGCCTGCGGCGTGGACCCGAAAAGCATCGCGCTGGAAATTACCGAAAGCGTACTGCTGGACAACGTAGGCAGCGCCACCGAGGTGGCGGCCAAGATCCGCGAGCTGGGCCTGGGCCTGTGCATAGACGACTTCGGCACCGGCTACAGCTCGCTGTCCTACATCCAGCGCTTCAGCGTGGACGCCATCAAGATCGACCGGGCCTTTGTGGCCGGGTTGACCCGCAATGCCGCCGAGGGGGGCAGCGAGGCCATCGTCCGGACCCTGGTGACCCTTGGCTCCGGCCTGGGCCTCAAGGTGGTGGCCGAGGGCGTGGAGACGGCCGAGCAACTGGCCTTCCTGACCGGCCTGGGCTGCCGCTACGCCCAGGGCTTCCTCTTTGCCCCGGCGGTCTCCGAGGACGAGGCCGTGCGGCTCATTGAGACCGGCGCGGCCACACGCTGGCCGGGCTTCCCGGAGCTGTCCGGAGGGTAGGGCCCCCCTTTCCCGCCGCCGCGAACTGCCGCACAGACAAACCAAACACAAGGACAGCCATGACCATCTACACCCTGCGCATGCCCAAGGCCGCCAGCGCCCTCAAGGAATCGCACGTGTTTGAGGCCAAGCCCGGAGCGGGCAAGGGCTGCATCTGCCTGCCGGGGGCCCTGTGCCAGAAGGCCCTGACCGCGGACACCGTCGGCGTCGAAGGGCTGATGTGCCTGACCGCGGACAGGATGCGCGCGAGCCTGGCCGGATATGCCGGGGCCGTGTGCGCGCCGTGCCTGGCCGCGCTCTCCGGGCCGAAGGATAAGGGCTAAGGACCAGGGGTAGGACCAGGGGCAAGCCCCCGGAGTCAGGGACCCAGGCCTGCCAGCGCGTCCGCCCCGGAATGCAGGCCTGGCGCTGTCTCCCGGCTGTGCGCAATCGCCCGCCCCACGTTCTTCTTTCCCGCCACAGCGAACTGGTGTAGGGTCGGTCCACAGCCCGAGCGGCGCCCCCAGACCCTTCAGCCAGGCAGGCCCCCATGAGCCAGGAATCCGCCTCCGAACGCATAAGCGGCGTGTTCTCCCAGAAGAAGATGACCAAGATCGGCACCGGCACCACGGCCCGCAAGGCCAAACTCGTGTCCTACTACTTCGTGGCGGAGGACGAGAACGGGGCCATGCAGGTCCAGGCCCTCACCGCAGGCGACGTGCCCTTTGGCCCCATGACCGAGATCACCCGCGAGGAGCTGCTCGAAAACTACCTGCCCGAGCCCCAGCGGACCCTGGCCCACGCCCGGGCGGCCATGTCCCCGCAGGAGCTGGAGATCCAGAAGGCCGTGGCCAGGGGCGACAAGTTCCGCAAGCGCGGCGAGAGCTTCACCGCCGAGTTCGAGTACAGCAAGGCCCTGTCCCTGGACGAGAAGAACGTGCGCGCCAATTTCGGCATCGGCCTGTGCTACATCGACCGCGGCGACACGGAAAAGGCCCAGCAGGTCTTCGAGCGCGTGGTCAAGCTCGACGCGGCCTTTGGCGACGAGCACAAGCACCTGTTCAACGAGTTCGGCATCAGCTTGCGCAAGGCGGGCATGCACGCAGAGGCCATGGAGTATTACCGCCGCGCCCTGGGCCTTTCGCCGGGCGACGAGAACCTGCACTACAACCTGGCCCGGGCCGCCTTTGACAAGGGCGACACCAGTACCGCGCTCAAGCACCTCAAGTCCTGCCTGGGCCTGAACCCGAAGCACGAGGAGGCCCTCCAGTTCGTGGACTTTTTGAAGCGCAAGCAGACGCAGGCCTAGGCCCGCCGACATTTTTCAGTATTTATTGCGCAGCCTGCGGCGGGGTTTGCCCTTTGCAGCCCCCGGCCCCTGGTGTAGATTGACCCGTCCAGCTCCGACTTGAATATTCAGCTTCGGCCTTTGACTCTTCAGCCTCGGGCGGTCACGGCGATGAGCAATAATATTCCCCGGCAGCCCATTCGCGGCATGTTCTCCCAAACCAGGACCAGCGTCATCGGCGCCGGGGCCACGGCGCGCAAGACGGAAACAGTGCTCTACTTCTATGCCCGGGAGAACGAGGACGGCATTCTGGATGTGCAGCCCCTGGGGGAGGATGTGGTCTTCGGCCCGGTAGTGAGGGTCGGCCTCGACGAGTTTCTGGAGACGTTTCAGCCGGAGCCCGAGCTGTCTTTGCGCCGCGCGCAAGAAGAAGCGGACCACCAGAGGGATGTCCAGAAGGCCGTGGCCAGGGGCGACAAGTTCCTGAAGAAAGGCAAGACCTTCTCCGCCGAGTTCGAGTACGGCAAGGCCCTGAACCTGGACGAGGAGTGCGTCCGGGCCACTTTCGGCCTCGGTCAGTGCTACATCCTCCGAGGCGAGCAGGACAAGGCCCGCGAGGTGCTGGCGCGGCTGTTGCGGCTGGAGGCGGCCTTCAGCGACGAGCACAAGCACCTGTTCAACGAGTTCGGCATCAGGCTGCGCGAATCCTGCATGTACGCCGAGGCCCTGGGCTACTACGCCCGGGCGCTCGAGCTGGCCCCCGGCGACGAGAACCTGCGCTACAACATGGCCCGGGCCGCCTTTGACCTGGGCGACGCGAAGTTGGCCGCAGAGCACCTGGAGCAGTGCCTGGCGCTCAACCCGGAGCATGGCGAGGCCAAGCGGTTCATGAACTTTCTCAAACGCGCCAAGCCGACCAAGGACTGATCCGCCATGCCCAAGGCCCTCGTGCTGGCCGGGACCAGAAGCGGCTGCGGCAAGACCTCCGTGGCCCTGGGCCTGATGCGCGCGCTCACGCGCCGGGGGGTGGTGGTGCAGCCCTTCAAGGCCGGGCCGGACTTCATCGACCCTGGCCTGCACGCGGCGGCCAGCGGCCGCGTGAGCCACAACCTCGACACCTGGATGCTGCCCGAGCCCGCCCTGCGCGCGGGCTTCGCCCGTTACGCCGCCGGGGCCGATGTGGCCATCGTCGAGGGCGTCATGGGCCTGTTTGATGGTTGCAGCGGGGCGGGCGAGGCCGGCTCCAGCGCGCACCTGGCCAAGCTGCTCGGCCTGCCGGTGCTGCTGGTGGTCGACGCCGCCTCCCAGGCCCGTTCGGCCGCAGCCGTGGTCCTGGGCTTTGCGCGCTTCGACCCGGACCTGGCCCTGGCCGGGGTGCTGCTGAACCGCGTGGCCAGCTCCCGCCACGAGGCCCTGCTGCGCCAGGCCCTGCAATCCCTGCCGGATGCGCCGCTGCTGGGCTGCCTGCCGAGGGCCGAAGGCCTGGGCCTAAGCTCGCGCCATCTGGGGCTGGTCACGGCCGAGGATTGCGCGAACGAGCAGGGGGGGCTGGAAGCCCGGCTGGAGGCCCTGGCCGATTGGGTCGAGGCCGCTGTCGACATCCCGGCGCTGCTGGCGTCACTGCCGGAGATATCTTTATCGGACTTTGGCCTGCCCCCTGCGGAGCCGGAAACGCAGGCCTCCACCGCCGACTCCGCGCCGCCCACGCGACCTGCCCGGCCCGTCCGCCCCGTGCGAATTGGCTTGGCCCGGGACCGCGCCTTCTGCTTTGTCTACGCCGAGAACCTGCGCCTGCTCGAAGCAGCCGGGGCCGAGCTCGTGCCCTTTTCGCCGCTGACCGACGCCGGGCTGCCGGAGAACCTTGACGGGCTGTACCTGCCCGGCGGCTACCCCGAGCTTTCCGCCGCCGAGCTGGCGGCCAACGCGCCCATGCTGGCGGCCGTGCGCGCCTTCTGCGCCTCCAACAGGCCGGTCTGGGCCGAGTGCGGCGGGTTCATGTACCTGCAACGGTCGCTTATCGACGCCCAGGGCCTGGAGCACGAGCTGTGCGGGGTCTTCCCGGGCCGGGCGGTGATGCGCCAGAAGCGCGCGGCCCTGGGCTACCGCCAGGCGCGCACCCTGGCCCCCGGACCGCTGGGGCCTGTCGGCACGGTCCTGCGCGGCCACGAGTTCCACTACTCGGAACTGGAGCCTGGCGTCCTGCCTGGCAATGACGGCGTTCAGCCCGCCTTCGCCCTTACCGCTGTTGACGGCGCAGCACATCTCGACGGCGCGGCGCTCGGCAACGTCATTGGCGGCTACTTCCACGCGCACCTGGCCTCGAACCCGGAAGCGGCCCAGGCCTTTGTCATGGCCTGCCGGGCGGCCAGAGACCAGGAATAGCCTCCGGCGGCCAAAGGGTCTGAGGCCCCTTGGAACCCCCATTGCGCGAAGGGCTCGGTCCGGCGAAGACGCCAGACCGAGCCCTTCGCTTTGGGTGGTCAGGGAAGGCACTTGCTGCCAGTCGTCACC
>JANXYI010000064.1 GCA_025350085.1 Deltaproteobacteria bacterium | reverse complement strand
CCTGCATGATGGTCGCCAGTGCCAGGTCGACGTCGCGCGCGACCTTCTCCACGTCGCGCACGCGCGCGGCGCCCGCCTCCATCGTCTTCGACGTGGCCGCCACCCGCAGCATCACCTGGCGCGTGAGCGCCACGACGTCGTCCGACGCGGTCTGGGCCTGCTCGGCGAGCTTGCGCACCTCGTCGGCCACCACGGCGAAGCCGCGCCCGGCGTCGCCCGCGCGCGCGGCCTCGATGGCGGCATTGAGCGCCAGCAGGTTGGTCTGGTCGGCGATGTCGCTGATGACGCCCAGCACGTGACCGATGCCCTCGGCCTGGTTGCCCAGCTGAGTCATGGTCTCCTTGAGTTCCAGGATGCGCGCCTTGACGCGGTCGATGGAGCCCACGGCCTCGCGCACGCCGCGCGCCCCGGTCTGGGCGTTGCCCTTGGCGCGCTCGGCGCTCTGGGCGGCGCTGCCGGTGTTGCGGGCGATGTCCAGGATGGCCTCGTTCATCTGCTCCATGGCCGTGGTGGTGCTGGCCACGCGCTCGGTCTGCACCTGCACGTTGCTGCCGACCTTCTCCATGTTGCTGTTGAGTTCGCGCACGGCCCCGAAGATGCGCTCGGCGGAGTCCTTGGCCTTGGCCGAGGCGGCGCGCATGTTGTCCAGCAGGCCCTGCATGCCGTCCGCATGCTCGCGGCTCTCGTCCAGGGCCTGCATGGTCCTGGCGGCTTCCCGCTCGGCGTGGGACTCTTTCTCCTGCGCCGCGGCAGCGGCCTTGCCCAGGTTCTCCACCAGTCCGCACAGGGCCTCGCGCAGGTCGGC
The DNA here is from genome assembly GCA_025350085.1 of Deltaproteobacteria bacterium. GTDB lineage: Bacteria > Desulfobacterota > Desulfovibrionia > Desulfovibrionales > Desulfovibrionaceae > Humidesulfovibrio. The sequence goes on along the minus strand of JANXYI010000064.1, from coordinate 2,790 downwards.
GAACTCGCTCGGCATGGCCTGGGCCGGACAGGCCGCGGGCTGGCCAGAGGCGATGCCCCGGGCATAGCTGCGCAGGGCGTCGAGCGGCAGCACGAGCTGGGCGTGCACGGTAAAAAGCAGGGCCGCAGCACCAAGCATGGCCAGCAGGAACAGGCCCACGCGCAGGGCCAGGCTAGGCTCGGTCGTGAAGCCGTACAGGAACAGGGCGCAGGCCGCGCCCACGAGGATCAGGCCAAAGGCGGCCAGCCGGGCCTTGATGCTGGTCGAGGTGTTCTGGGGCATGGGGGGGACTCCTTCAGGGACGGCGCAGGGGCTCTCCGCCAATTTGTACCTACATAAACGTGGAATGATTACTATGCTTGATTACAGTACCTGATCGATGACTGGCAGGCAACACCTTAGGCAGCGGTTCCCGCGCCGTGCGCGTTGACGCCAGCGCGTTCCCTGCCGTACTGTCGATCATGTCCGAGAACCAGCACGTCACCGAGGCCCAGGCCATGCAGGAGAAGCGCAAGGCTGCGCTGTCCTCGGTCATGGCCGCGCTCCTGCTCACGGGCCTGAAGCTGGCTGCGGGCCTGTATACCGGCAGCCTGGGCATCCTGTCCGAGGCCGCCCACAGCGGGCTCGACCTGGTGGCCGCCGGGGTCACGCTCTACGCCGTGCGCATCTCGACCTTGCCCCCGGACGCCAAGCACCCCTATGGCCACGGCAAGGTGGAGAACCTCTCGGCCCTGGCCGAGACCGCGCTTCTGCTGCTCACCTGCGCCTGGATCATCTCCGAGGCCGTGGACCGGCTGTTCTTCCACCCGCGCGAGGTCGAGGCCTCCTTCTGGGCCGTGGGCGTCATGCTCGTGTCCATCGTGATCGACTTCACGCGCTCGCGCATGCTGCTGGCCGTGGCCAAGAAGCACAACAGCCAGGCCCTGGCGGCCGACGCCCTGCACTTCTCCACCGACATCTGGTCGTCGCTGGTGGTGCTGGCGGGCCTGGGCGCCCTGGCCCTGGCCGACGTGGTGGCCCCGGCATCAAACCTGCGGCCCTGGCTCCTGCGGGCCGACTCCCTGGCCGCCCTGACAGTGTCCGGCATCGTGGTCTGGGTGAGCTGGCGGCTGGGCTGTCAGGCCGTGGACGTGCTCCTGGACGCCGGGGTGCAGGAGGCTGCGGACGAGATCGAGCGGGCCGTGGCGATGCTGCCCGGGGTGACCGGCGTGCGCCGCGTGCGCGTGCGCCAGAGCGGCCCGGCCAGCTTCGTGGACATGCACCTGTTCATCCAGCACGGCCTGGACGCGAGCGAGGCCCACCAGATCACCCGGCAGGCCCGGCAGGCCACGCACCAGGTGCTGCCCGGCGCAGACGTGCTGGTGGAGGTCAAGCCGCACGAGGAAGGCACCCGCGGGCTCCTGGAAGACGTGCGCGCGGCGGCCGCCCGCTTCTCCTTAAGCGCCCACGACATCCAGGTGCGCACCAGTGATGGCGGCCTGTCCGTGGACCTGCACGCCGAGGTGCCGGGGGTGCTCTCCCTGGCCGAGGCCCATGACCGCGTCACGGAAATGGAGGCAGCGCTCACGCGCGAGCTGGGGCCGAATTTGAGCGTGGCCACGCACATCGAGCCCGAGGGCGCGCACCCGGAGCCCGAGCCCGAGCACGGCGAGGCGGCCCAGGCCCTGCGCCAGACCATTGCCGACATCGTGGAGGAGACTTCTGGTGTGTGCGACATGCACAAGCTCACGCTGCACCGCTCGGGCGCGCGCTACGGTGCCTCGTTCCACTGCCGCATGCACCCGCAGACGCCCATCACCCTGGCCCATGACCTGACCATCGCCCTGGAGGCTTCCCTGCGCGCGCGGCTGCCGCAGCTGGTGCGCGTGACCATCCACATGGAGCCGGACGTGCTGAGCCCGGACCTGCCGCCGGTGATCTGAGCCGCGCCTCTTACAGGAATCTACCTTCCCAGCCTGCGCTGCAACAGCAGCATGTCCGCCAGCACCAGGAGCACCATGGCCTTCAAGACCGGCACGATGCGCGGGATGGCGCAGATGTCGTGGCGGCCGCCAACAGTGAGGCGCACGGCCTCGCCCCGGCAGTTCACGCTCTGCTGCTCGCGGGCGATGGACGGGATGGGTTTCACAAAGGCGCGCACCACGAGCTCCTGGCCGCTGGCTATGCCGCCCAAGATGCCCCCGGCGTGGTTGGACAGAAAGCCGTCCGGGGTGATGGGGTCGTTGTTCTCGCTGCCGAGCAGCCGCGCGGCAGCAAAGCCTGCGCCGATGTCCACGCCCTTGACCGCGCCCACGCCCATGAGCGCATAGGCCAGCCGCGCGTCCAGCTTGTCGAACACCGGCTCGCCCAGGCCCGCGGGCACCCCTGTGGCGCGGATCTCCACCACGCCGCCCAGGGTGTCGCCCTCGGCCTTCACCTCGCGCACCCGGTCCTCCCAGGCCGCCACCACGTCGGCGTCCGCGCTGAAGAACGGCCGCGCAAGCGCCCCGCCGAAGTCGCGGCCGGTTGCCGGGATGCCGCCCAGCTCCACCGTGGCCGCCTGCACAAAGATGTCCTGGCCGCGCAGCAGCTCCTGGGCAATGGCCCCACCGGCGACACGGGAGACGGTCTCCCGGGCCGAGGAGCGGCCGCCGCCGCGGTAGTCGCGCAGGCCGTACTTGGCGTCGTAGGTCAGGTCCGCGTGGCCGGGCCGGTACACGTCCATGATCTTGGAGTAGTCGCGCGAGCGCTGGTCCTGGTTCTCGACCACGAAGCCGATGGGCGTGCCCGTGGTCACCCCCTCGAACACGC